>CAZOGT010000030.1:0-16530 GCA_964579015.1 uncultured Acidobacteriota bacterium
CTCTGGCGATGAAGAAGCAGCTAAAACTACTGTTGGCAAAATAACAGGAGCCGAGATGAATAAGGTAGAAAAAACAGCTGTGGTCAATGAATTGAAGACCGCCTTTGATCAGAGCACAGGAGTAATCCTGATGGGCTTTGACAGGATAAATGTACCTGATATAACGGAATTCAGGGATAAGATCAGAGAAACCGGCAGTAGTTACAAGGTTGTAAAGAACACCCTGGCATTAATCGCCGCCCAGGATACCGGCATTTCCCAGATGGCCGATCAATTCAACGGACCCACTGGAGTGGCCTATACCCTGGATGACCCGGTCTCCCTGGCCAAGATCCTGAAGGCTTTCGTCAAGGACCATCCGGGGATGGAGTTCAAGGGAGGGGTGGTCGAAGGAGAGTTCCTGTCGCCTGAGAAGATTAGGGAACTGGCTGAACTGGCTTCAAGAGAAGAGCTCCTTTCCAAGGTGCTGTTCCTGTTGAATGCTCCTTTGACCAATTTTGCTACCGCCATACAGTCGCCAATTAGAAATCTGGCTGTTGTCTTGAAGCAGCTGGAAGAGCAGAAACAATAGATTTTGAAGAATTATTAAATTTTTAGGGTTTGTGTGTTCCCTAATAAGACCTTATACAAGGAGTATTTCAAAATGGCAATCAATCGGGAAGATGTAATGGGATGGATTGAAAGTGCGTCCATCCTTGAGATTAATGAGCTAGTCAAGGAACTTGAAGACAAGTTTGGTATCAGCGCCGCCGCAGCCGCTCCCATGGCAGTTATGGCCGGGCCCGCCGGTGCCGCTGCCGAAGAAGAAGAGAAAACAGAGTTTGACGTTGTCATGACTTCCTTCGGCGACAAGAAAATCAACGTGATCAAGGCTGTCCGCGAGGTCACCAGTCTGGGCCTTAAAGAAGCTAAAGAGCTGGTAGAGGGCGTTCCCAAGGCCATTAAAGAAGCCGTTACCAAAGAAGAAGCCGAGGAACTCAAGAAGAAGTTCGAAGAAGTCGGCGCCACAATCGAAATCAAGTAACAATTTGTCAGGGCACGCCGGGAATCTGCGAAGGTTGCCGGCTGCCTGTTTATTGTTTCCGGAAGGAAGGGGAGGTTTCCCCTTTCTTCAACCCTTTTTAGTAACTTTTCTGATCAGCTGAAAGATCAACCATGGGAATCAGGGAAAACATTTTCAATGATATTGTTTTTCTTTTCTCGATTCCGGTGGTTGCGTTTCCGGGTGTCCGGATTTCTGTGCTGTGAAGAATAGTTGAATTTTTTCCAAATAATATCATTTTGATGTTGCAGCGTTTTTCAAATATCAAAACCTCTTGGCAAACGTATTCTCTCTCTGTGTGCTCTGCTGATTAGGTGAAGGGAGCAGTGTCTCCGCCTTTACCCGGGGAAGGGGCCTGAAAAAAGAGCTCATTGAGTCATTGAACGCTGTAATTTCAGAAGGGGAGTCGCCGGACATGTCTGAGTTCGTTAAGAATGTCTATAGAGAAAGAATTGATTTCGCCAGGATCGAATCACACTTTCCAATTCCCGACCTGCTGGAAGTTCAGAAATATTCCTACGAGAGATTTCTACAGCTCGGAATAAGTACCGAAGATCGGGAGGAAATCGGTTTAAAAGCAGTCCTGAAATCTGTTTTTCCCATCATGGATTTCAAGGATACGTGTTCTCTTGAATTCGTTGACTATGATATCGGCCATCCAAAATACACTATCGAGGAGTGCAAGGAACGGGGCATGACATATGCCGCGCCTTTAAAGGTGACGATCCGGCTTCTCGTCTGGGACAAGGATGAAAAGACCGAGAAAAAGACCATAAGGGATGTTAAGGAGCAGGAAGTCTACTTTGGCGACCTTCCCCTGATGACGGAGAAGGGCGAATTCATTATCAATGGTACCGAGAGGGTGATCGTCAGCCAGCTGCACCGGTCTCCAGGTGTATTTTTTGAGTCCAGCACGCAAAGGAATTATTTTCTCGGGAAGATCATCCCCTACCGCGGCTCCTGGATTGAATTCGAATATGATTCCAAAAAGAATATCCTCTACGTAAGGATTGACAGGAAAAGAAAATTTCCTGCCACCACCTTCCTGAAAGCATTGCCATTCAGTGATCCGGAGGTTAGCAGCAAGGCGACTGCTGTCGATTTTCCGCAGATCGGAAATGCCGATATTATCAGGGATTACTACAGCCCTTCGGTCATATCCGTCGAGGGAGAGACCCTTTACCGGATCGTAAATGAGCAGTTGATTGGTTCGCGGCTGAGCAAGGACATCCTGGATCCAAAGGACAGCAAGATCGTCCTGATCCCTTCCGGGAGAAAGATAAGTAACAAGGCTTTTTCGAATCTGAAAAAGGCCGGGGTTGAGAAAATCGAAATCTCTGAGGAAGACCTGGAAGGTGCCAGGTTCGTCGGAGAGGTTATCAACCCTGATACCGGAGAGATTATTGCCGAGTCAGCGGAAGAGCTGACCCCTGGAAAAGTACAGGAGTTCTACACCCTGGAAAGCCTGGAATTCGAGGTCATTTTCCCGGAGAAAGATCCGGTCGGAATGACGATCCTCAATACCCTTGCCAAGGATCCGGTATCTACCTCCAAGGATGCCCTGATCGAGATCTACAAAAAACAGAGGCCTGGAGACCCCCCCACCCTGGAAACCTCGAAAGCCCTCTTTCTGGGAATGTTCTTTGATGCCCGCAAATATGATTTTTCCAAGGTCGGACGCCTCAAGTTCAATATCAAGATGAATACCGACACCTCTCTTGACGAGAGAACCCTTTCCGCTTCTGACTTCAGGGAGGTGGTTAAATACCTCCTGAGGCTGCAGAACGGAATCGGCAGTGTTGACGATATTGATCATCTCGGCAACCGCAGGGTCAGGGCGGTAGGAGAACTGCTGGAAAATCAGTTCAGGATCGGCCTGGTACGCATGGAAAGAGCTATCAAGGAGAAGATGTCGGTCCACCAGGAAATAGCAACGGCAATGCCGCATGACCTGATCAACGCCAAGCCGGTAATGGCGTCCATCCGCGAGTTTTTCGGCAGCAGCCAGCTTTCGCAGTTTATGGACCAGACCAATCCCCTGGCTGAAATCACCCACAAGCGGCGGCTGTCGGCCCTTGGGCCAGGCGGCCTTAGCCGTGAAAGAGCCGGGTTCGAGGTCCGTGACGTACATCCTTCCCATTACGGCCGAATTTGCCCTATCGAAACCCCTGAAGGGCCGAATATCGGTCTGATTTCATCCCTGAGCTGTTTTGCCCGCATTGATGAATTCGGGTTTATCGAATCACCATTTCGGCGTGTGGTAGCCGGCAGGGTTGTTGATTACTGCCGAATCCTGAATCCGGGAACGACTTCCATGAAACGGGATGAGATCTATACCCTGGAAGAAGTAGAGGCTGCCAACAAGAGAGTCAAGCGCAAGGCAACCTGGGAAGCCCACCCCTTCTATCTCACTGCCTGGGAAGGAGATAAACACTATATTGCCCAGGCTAATATCGAGCTGGATGCGAATAACAGGATTGTCCTGGACCGGGTCAACGCCCGCTACGAAGGCGAGACTGTTTATGTGGAAAAAGAAAAGATTGAATATGTGGATATCAGCCCCAAGCTACTGGTCAGCGTTGCCGCCAGCATGATTCCCTTCCTGGAAAATGATGATGCCAACCGGGCTCTTATGGGTTCCAATATGCAGAGACAGGCTGTCCCGCTCCTGAATGCTGAGGCCCCTTTTGTCGGGACAGGCATGGAATACATTGCTGCCAGGGACTCGGGAGCCGTCATTATCAGTAGAAGGGACGGGGTGGTCGAGAGTGTTGACGGCGAAAGAATCCTCGTCAGGGTCAGCGCCGGAGAGGGCTCCACTGTCAGGGACGCGGGTGTTGACATTTACAAGCTGGTCAGGTTTGAACGGTCAAACCAGAATACCTGCATGACCCAGAAGCCCCTTGTTCGAAAAGGTGATCAGGTTCACAGGGGACAGGTCCTCGCCGATGGGCCGTGTACGGAAAAAGGTGAGCTGGCCCTGGGGCGGAATGTCCTGGTGGCTTTCATGCCGTGGCGCGGATACAATTTTGAGGACGCCATTCTAATCAGCGAAAAACTGGTCAAGGATGATTCCTACACTTCCATCCACATTGAGGAACTCGAAATTGAGGCCAGGGATACCAAGCTGGGTCCTGAGGAAATTACCCGTGACATCCCTAATGTCAGCGAATCCATACTCGCTGACCTGGATGAGAGCGGCATTATCCGTATCGGGGCCTCAATCAGGCCGAATGACATTATTGTCGGAAAGGTTACCCCCAAGGGAGAGACCCAGCTGACGCCGGAGGAAAAACTCCTCAGGGCGATCTTTGGTGAGAAGGCAGGGGAAGTCAAGGATGCTTCCCTGTACGCGCCTCCGGGCATTGAAGGCACTGTCGTGAACGTCAAGGTGTTCACCAGGAGAGGTGTTGAGAAGGATCTTCGCACCCTGCAGATCGAGACTGATGAAATACAGCAGCTGCAGCGGGACCTCAAGGATGAAATCAGCATTATAAAGTCGGAATGCAAGGAAAGGATTCTTGAAGCCCTGGAAGGGCAGAAGTCTTCCGAGGCCTTGAAGGACGGTCGGAAAACCCTGGTTAAATCCGGGGAAACCTTATCCGGCCAGGTCCTGAGCCAGCTGGATCTTGAACAGCTTCTCAATGTCAGGGTAAGCGATGAGAAAATTCTCGAGGAGGTACGTTCCTGTGGCGTGAAGGCGAGCCAGCAGATGGATTACCTCGAGACCAACCTGGAAGACAGGATTGAGAGGATCGAAAAAGGTGATGAGCTTCCGCCCGGAGTGATTAAAATGGTCAAGGTCTTCGTTGCCATGAAACGGAAGATTTCCGCTGGCGACAAGATGGCCGGCCGCCATGGCAACAAGGGTGTCATTTCCCGGATTCTCCCGGAAGAGGATATGCCCTTCCTGCCCGACGGCACACCTGTTGAAATTGTACTGAATCCGCTCGGCGTCCCTTCCAGGATGAACGTGGGACAGGTGCTTGAAACCCATCTTGGATGGGCGGCCAAGGTCCTGGGACTCCACTACGCAACACCTGTATTTGACGGCGCCAACGAGAAGGATGTCACCCTTCAGCTTGAAAAAGCCGGACTGCCGGAGAATGGAAAAATAAAGCTTATTGATGGCACAACCGGAGATTATTTCAAACAGGAAATTACTGTTGGTTATATTTACATGAATAAGCTGAGCCACATGATCGATGATAAGATTCATGCCCGGTCAATCGGACCCTATAGCCTGATTACCCAGCAGCCTCTGGGAGGTAAGGCACAGTTCGGAGGACAGAGATTCGGGGAAATGGAGGTCTGGGCACTGGAGGCTTACGGTGCAGCCAATGTCCTCCAGGAACTCCTGACTGCCAAATCTGACGATGTTCAGGGCAGGGCTAAAATATATGAGTCGATTGTCAAAGGCGAATCCACTTACAGTCCCGGAATACCCGAGTCCTTCAATGTCCTGATCAGGGAACTGCAATCCCTGGCCCTGGACGTTGAACTCCTGGAGAAACCCAAGAAACGCCTGCGCAAGAAGTCGGATGCGCTTGAGGAAGCAGAGGCTGTTTTCGCCGGTGTTGCAGTTGATGAGGCTGAACCCGGGGAAGAAGAAGTTTCAGGGGATTAGGAGAGAAAGTTTCAAAACCGTTTAGGTTTTTAGTTAGTAAATTAATAGATCGATTTAGCCTGAGTCCTTCGCGACAAGGAGGTTAGCAGCCTTGAGAATGTTCCGCGACCAAACTGATAAGAGTCAACTTTTAAAGAATTTTGAATCAATTCGGATAGGATTAGCCTCACCGGAGAAGATCCGCTCCTGGTCACATGGTGAAATTACCAAGCCTGAGACTATCAATTACCGGACATTTAAACCTGAAAAAGACGGCCTTTTCTGCGCCAGAATTTTCGGGCCGGTGACTGACTGGGAATGCTTGTGCGGAAAATACAAAAGGATGAAGCATCGCGGCGTCATCTGTGACAAGTGCGGTGTTGAGGTTATCCTGTCAAAAGTCCGGAGAGAGAGACTGGGACATATTGAGCTGGCCAGCCCATGCTCGCACGTCTGGTTTTTCAAGGGGCTTCCCAGCAGGATCGGGCATCTCCTGGACATCACCCTGAGGGACCTGGAAAGTATTCTCTATTTTGAGGCCTATGTTGTTCTCGATCCGGGAAAGGCCCCGGGAATCAAGGAGAATGACCTGCTGACCGAAGAGGCCTACCGTTCCCTCCAGGCCGAGCATCCTGGACAGTTCGAGGTTGGAATGGGGGCGGAATCAATCAAGGTCCTCCTGGAAAGGGTCGATGTTGAGGCCCTGGCCATTGACCTTCGTTACAAGATGAAGACCGAAACGTCCCAGTTGAAGCGGCAGAAGCTTTCAAAAAGATTGAAAGTCGTTGATTCCTTCCGCAAGTCCGGAAACAAGCCTGAATGGATGATCATGGATGTGTTGCCCGTCATCCCGCCTGAACTGAGGCCCCTGGTTCCTCTGGATGGAGGCCGCTTCGCGACTTCAGACCTGAATGACCTGTACCGAAGGGTTATCAACCGGAACAACCGGCTGAAGAAACTCGTTGATCTGAGGGCCCCGGAAGTAATCGTCCGCAATGAGAAGCGAATGCTGCAGGAAGCAGTGGACGCGCTGTTTGATAACGGCAGGCGGGGAAGGGTACTGCGGGGCGTGAAGAACAGGGCCCTGAAGTCACTTTCCGACACCCTCAAGGGTAAACAGGGCCGGTTTCGCCAGAACCTGCTCGGGAAAAGGGTCGACTATTCCGGACGTTCGGTTATCGTAGTAGGCCCGGAACTCAAACTGCACCAGTGCGGCCTGCCCAAGTACATGGCGATTGAACTGTTCAAACCTTTTATCTACCATCGCCTGGAAGCTGAGAAATTCGCAACTACCATCAAGGGCGCCAAAGAAATGGTGGAGAACAAGGAGCCGGTTGTCTGGGATATCCTGGAAGAGGTTATCCAGCAGCACCCGATTATGCTGAACAGGGCGCCTACCCTGCACAGGCTTGGTATCCAGGCATTTGAGCCGATCCTGGTGGAGGGCAAGGCCATCAAGATCCATCCCCTGGTATGTACGGCTTACAATGCCGATTTCGATGGGGACCAGATGGCCGTGCATGTGCCGCTGTCACAGGAGGCCCAGATCGAGGCTTCGATCCTGATGATGTCATCCCATAACGTGCTCTCTCCTTCAAACGGACAGCCCGTTACCGTACCAACCCAGGATATCGTGCTGGGGTGTTACTACCTCACCAACAGCAAGCCCAGAACCAAGGGTGAAGGTAAGGCCTTTTCCAGTATGAAGGAGGTCTACCATGCTTTGGAAGCAGGCAAGGTGGAAATTCTTACCCCTATACTTTTCAGGTATTCAGGAGAGTTTATCGACCTGACCACCCAGTATGATGATCAGGATATCCTCCACGCCAGTGTCAGGACCGTTGAAAACCAGCTGATCGAGACTACAGTGGGCAGGACCATTTTTAATGACAACCTTCCGCCGGAGCTCCCATATATCAACGGCCTGCTCAAAAAGAAGGGTTTGCAGCTGCTGGTCAATTTCTGCTACCTGAGGTTTGGGATGGATGCAACTGTAAGGATCCTGGATGACCTGAAGAGCCTGGGATTCAGCTGGGCCACCCAGGCCGGCTTTACAATCAGTGTCAGTGATCTGATCATTCCTGAGAAAAAGGAAGAGCTGGTCGAGGCTGCCAGGCAGGAAGTTATTGAAGTTGAAAAGCAGTACCAGGAAGGCGCAATAACCAATGGAGAGCGCTACAACAAGGTGGTTGCTATCTGGTCTGATGTGACAGAAAAGGTAGCTGACGAGATGCTGACCGGAATTTCCCGCCATGAGCAGGAATCAACGGAACTGAATTCACTCTATACCATGGCTGATTCAGGAGCCCGCGGCAGCAAGCAGCAGTTGAGACAGCTTGCCGGTATGCGGGGCCTCATGGCCAAGCCTTCCGGTGAGATTATGGAAACCCCCATTACCGCTAATTTCCGGGAAGGGCTGACCGTTCTTCAGTATTTCATCTCCACTCACGGCGCCCGAAAGGGACTGGCTGATACCGCCCTGAAAACAGCGGACTCCGGATACCTTACCAGGCGTCTGGTAGACGTTGCCCAGGATGTGATCATTTCCGAGGAAGACTGCCATACCCCGGACGGAATTGAAATGACCGCCCTGGTGGAAGGCGGCGAGATTATTGAGCATCTCAGGGACCGCATCGTCGGAAGAGTTACCCTGGAAAGAGTCGTGGACTCCTTTACGGGAGAAACACTTGTCGACACTGATGAGGAAATCACCGATAGTGTAGCGGCCCAGGTCCAGTCTGCGGGAATCGAGAAGCTGGTCATAAGGTCGGTTTTAACCTGCAAGACCAAGAGAGGGCTCTGCCGCAAGTGCTACGGCCGAGGGCTTGCCGGCGGTAAACTGGTTGAAATGGGAGAGGCTGTCGGAGTCCTGGCCGCCCAGTCAATCGGTGAGCCCGGCACCCAGCTGACCATGAGAACTTTTCATATCGGCGGTACGGCCAGTACCTTCGAAGAAGAGTCTACCGTGGAATCGCGGAATCCCGGACGGGTCAAGTTTCACGACATCCAGACCGTAAAGGACAAGGCCGGGGCCCTGGTTGTATTAAACCGGAACGGAAACCTGACGATCCATGATGAAAGAGGACGTGAAAAGGAACGCTGTTCCGTGGTTTATGGAGCCCGCCTCAGTGTCAAGGACGGACAGGTCATTGAACCTGGACAGAAACTGGTTGAATGGGATCCGTATACGTTTTCCATCCTGACTGAATTCGGCGGAAGCATTGCCTTCAAGGACATCATTGAAGGCCTTACCATGAAGGAAGAGGTGGATGAGGTCACCGGGCTTGCCAGAAAAGTGATTGTCGAATCTCCTGATGAGAAAAAACAGCCCCAGATACTCATAAAGTCTCCATCAGGCAAAACCCTCAAACCCTACATGATTCCCTCCAAGGCTCACCTGATGGTCGAGTCCGGTGACGAAGTCTACCCGGGGGATACCCTTGCGAAAATACCCAGGGAAACCACCAAGACCAAGGATATTACCGGAGGCCTGCCACGGGTCGTTGAGCTTTTTGAAGCCAGAACACCCAAGGAAACAGCGGTTATTGCTGAAATCGACGGTGTCGTTAAATTCGGCGGCTTGAGCCGCGGCCAGAGGAAAATTATTGTTGCCAACGAAGAGACCGGAGACCAGAAGGAATACCTGCTTCCCAGGGGCATCCATCTGAACGTGCAGGAAGATGAACTGGTCGCGGCCGGATATCCACTAATGGACGGCCCGAGGAGTCCTCACGATATTCTCAGGGTCCTGGGTGAAAAAGAACTGCAGAGATACCTGGTGAACGAAGTCCAGGAGGTATACAGGCTGCAGGGCGTTAACATCAATGACAAACATATTGAGGTTATCGTCAGGCAGATGATGCGCTGGGTGAAGGTGGAAAGCGTGGGTGATACCGAATTCCTGCTGGGTGAACAGGTGGACCGATTCCGCTTCGAGGAGGAAAATGAAAGAGTCGTGGCCGAGGGCGGGGAGCCTGCTACAGGCATGCCTCTCCTCCTTGGGATCACCAAGGCTTCCCTCAGCACGGATTCCTTCATTTCGGCAGCCTCTTTCCAGGAGACCACCCGGGTGTTGACCGAAGCCGCCATCAGCGGCAAAGTCGATTACCTGAGAGGCCTTAAGGAAAACGTGATCATGGGCCGGCTTATTCCTGCCGGAACCGGGATGGATTATTACAAAAATGTTGAAGTATCCAATCCCTGGCGCGATAAGCAGGCGGAGATGAGCGAGCAGTCTGACACGTCAGTCTCTGATTTCGAGAGTGAATTCAGGGAACTGGCCGCAGACCTGCCAGTAAGCCTTGACTGATTCGATCACCCGACGGACGTTGAATGTTGCAACATTTACCCGGGGTTGAGCCAGGCAAAACCCCGGGTAATACCTGTTTTCACCTCCGGATTTCGCCCTGGGCCAGCAGTTTTTTCAACTGAGCAGTCTGGGCACATCCAGGGCCGGGCTTGTGGTGTGACCTGAATCAGCCGGGTCCGGATGCCATTTTTTCAGTTTCAGTGGCATCTCTTTGCCCCGCACCGTACATTCTCCCATGGAAGCGCTGAATTCTGAGGCCAGCTCGACCAGGTCTGGTTTTTCCACAATTTCGTTCGGGTCCAGGCAGTCGAGATGCAGGTTGCCTTGGGGACTGTAATGCTGCAGTACCCATTTTTCAGCTCCGGTCAGAAGTTCAGCCAGGGTTCGGAGATCATGTTCAGCCAGGCCGGGATATATGGTGGTTCTGAACTCGTAATCCACAGGGGAATCCATTAACAGGTTGATTGTCCTGACAATCGCCCCGGTGTCAACCAGGCTCCTGCACAGACTGCTGTAATTGGGGAGAGTGGTTTTGATGTCCATCGCCACATAATCAAGAAGCCCTTCATTAACAAGGTTTCTGACCATTTCCGGGTTGGTTCCATTGGTATCAAGTTTGACCAGGAATCCCAGTTTCCTGACGCACCTGATGAATGAAGGGAGTCCAATGTTAAGGGTGGGTTCTCCCCCGGTAACAACCACTGCGTCGAGCAGTCCCTTTCTTGCCCGGAGAAAACTCAGCACGGATTCCGTGCTGAGTTCCCGAAGGGAATTATCCTTTTTCAAGAGATCCCGGTTATGGCAGTATGTGCAGTTGAGGTTGCATCCCCCAAGGAACACCACGGCGGCCAGTTTTCCCGGATAGTCTACAAGACTGCATTTTTCAAGGCCTGAAATCCTCATTATTCATATCCGTGGCAGCGTATACTTGTTGCGGTCAAAATACTCGGCCCTTTTCCCTTCATTGAAGTTTTGAATGGGGCGGAGATAACCAGTCACCCGCGAGTAGACCTCAGTCGCACCATCACAGTGCGGGCAGGTAAACTGCTCCCCATTCAGGTATCCGTCTTTCGGACAAATGCTGAAAGTCGGGGTAATTGAAACGTAGGGCAGTTTGTAACGGCTGAAAATTTTCTTCAGCAGCAACTTGCACATTTCCGGATCTTCGATGGCCTCTCCAAGGTAGAGGTGCAGTACGGTTCCTCCGGTGAAGAGGGTCTGCAGGTCGTCCTGGAGTTCAAGGGCCTCGAAAATATCGTCAGTGTAGCCAACCGGAAGCTGCGCGGAATTGGTGTAGTAAGGTGTTGCCTCGCCGGCATGCCTGATATCCGGATAACGATCCAGATCTTTCCTGGCCAGCCTGTAAGCCGTGCCTTCCGCGGGCGTCGCCTCCAGGTTGTAGACATGACCGGTACTTTTCTGCAGTGCCTGAATATGATCACGCATAAAATGCATAATCTCCTGCGCTGTGCTGACTCCTTCATCACTGGCAATGCTGCATCCGATCAGGTTTTCCAGGGCTTCATTCATGCCGATGATCCCGATGGTGCTGAAATGGTTGTGCCAGTAAAAACCGGTTCTTTCCTTGACCGTCTCCAGGTAGTGGGCGGAGTAAGGATAGAGCCCCTGTTCAGTAAGGTCTTCAACAATTTTTCTTTTGATCTCCAGGGAGGTTCCGGAAACTTCAATCAGCTTGGCAAGCTCCTTTTTGAATTCTTCCAGGTCCCGGGAAAGGTAGCCCAGCCGGGGCAGGTTGATGGTAACCACCCCTATAGACCCGGTCAGGGGATTGGACCCGAATAGGCCTCCCCCTCGTTTTCGCAGCTCGCTGGTGTCGAGCCGGAGACGGCAGCACATGGAAACCGCGTCCTCCGGGTTCAGATCCGAATTCACGTAGTTGGCAAAATAGGGGATTCCGTATTTGGCGGCGATTTCCATGAAGGCGTTGGCGGAAGGGGAATCCCAGTCAAAGTCCTTGCTGATGTTGATTGTGGGTATAGGGAAGGTGAAAACCCTTCCCTTGGCGTCGCCTTCCAGGAGTGCATCACAGAAAGCCCGGTTGAAGATGTCCATTTCAGCCTGGTAGTCGCCATAAACAGAATCCGTCGGCTGTCCCCCGATTATAACCGCCTGGTCTTTAAGGGTTACGGGAACCGTAAGGTCAAAGGTGAGGTTGGAAAAAGGACACTGGAACCCGACTCGGGTCGGGACATTCAGGTTGAATATGAATTCCTGGAGGCTCTGCCTGACCTGGTCATAACTTAATTGGTCTTTTCTTATGAATGGTGCGCAGTATGTATCAAAACTGCTCCAGGCCTGGGCTCCGGCGGTTTCTCCCTGGGTAGTGAATGTGGAGTTGACGATCTGCCCCAGGAAAGACCGCAAATGCCTGGCGGGTTTTGACTCGACCTTACCGGGAACTCCGCCGAATCCCTGGATAAGCAGCTGCCGGAGGTCCCATCCCGCGCAGTAGGGTCCAAGGAAGCCCAGGTCATGAAGGTGAATGGCTCCTGATTCATGGGCGTCCCTGACTTCAATAGGGTAAATTTCGTGAAGCCAGTAACTGCGGGTGAAAAATTCCCTTACGTAATTATTCAGGCCGTTGACTGATTTCTGCTGGTTGGCGTTCTCCTTGATCTTCCAGTCCTTGTCATTGAGATAATCAGTAAACATGTCGATGGTCGCACCGATCAGGGAGTTCAGCCGCCTGGCGCTTCTTCGTTTTTCCCTGTAGAGGATAAAGGCCTTGGCGGTCATGGCATGGCCATTTTCTATCAGGACCTTTTCAACGACATCCTGGATCTCCTCTACATCAGGAGTGTGGCTTTCCGGCAGATTTTCGAGCTGCTCCAGTACTTTCTCGCAGAGCTGGACAGCCTGCCCGAAATCACTTCCCCGGCATGCCACAGCCGCTTTATAGATAGCTGAAGTGATCTTCTCCGGTTCAAATTTAACAATCCTGCCGTCGCGTTTTCTGATTAGATCCATGGCTCCCCCGCTTCAGGTTTTCGACTTTGAAATATCAAATATAATCAAAATACCTGACAGAAAAAGTTCGCCGGCGGGGGAGCGGTCAATTGACGATTGACGATTGAAGATTGTGGCATAAGCTTCCAGCTTATGAATTTGACGATTGACAGCCTGCTACTGCAGTCGGCGAATGCCTCCGTAACCGGTGAGACATGCGAACTAACGGCCGGCAGCGCCGACCCTCGCCGCCCAGCCGTCATAAAGGCTGACCAGCTCATCCCTTTTTTCCGGGTGCTGTTCGGAGAGGTCGTTCAGTTCCGCCGGGTCCTCTGCGAGGTTGTATAGTTCCCAGGCATCACTCTGGTGACCCTGGACAATCTTCCATGGTTCAGCCAGGGCCGCTTTCTCTCCCAGGTGTTCCCAGCAGAGGAGCTGGTGCGGCGGGCTGCCGCCTCCCTGCATCGAGGGGAGGAAGCTTCTCCCTTCTTCCGGGAGTATCCGCTGCCCGGCAAACTCTTCCGGATACTCAGCTTTGCATATTTCACACAGGGTCGGCATGATGTCATTGTTATGGGAAGGCTCGATGACAATCTTTCCAGGCTCGCTTATTCCAGCCGGCCAATGAACGATGAAGGGCGTGATTATTCCGCCTTCAGCCGTATACCTTTTGAATTTCCTGTAGGGGGTGTTTCCGGCATTGGCCCAGCAGAGTCCGTAAGCCTCGTAGGAGTCCTCTGTCCCCAGTTCGCCGGTCCTCTCCCTCCAGACTCCGCCCAGGGGGGATGTTTCGGCACAGGCTCCGTTATCAGAGAGGAACATTACCACGGTGTTGCCAAGCTCACCCATCGCCTCTACCTTTGCCACTACCTGCCCGATGCCGCGATCCATGGACTCCACCTGGGCGGCGTATATGGCCATCTTGAGGTCCATTTCTTCCTGGTCCTCAACTTCTCCCCATGGGATTACATCAGGATGGGGAGGGGAGAGTTGATGCGATTCAGTGAGGATGCCCGAATCCCTCATCCGCTGGTACCGCTGCCTGCGGAGTTCTTCCCACCCATCAAGATACCTGCCCCTGTATTTTTCGATGTCTGCGGGCAGGGCGTGCAGGGGATAGTGCGGAGCAGTATATGCCAGGTAGAGGAAGAAAGGCTCCTCTTGGCCGGCAGACTCGTCCAGGAATTCAAGGGCGGCATCAGTGAAGGCGTTAGTGGCATAGAACCCCTCTCCCCGGGGACGGATTTCCTGGTTATCCTCCAGGAATATGCGCCTGGCGTTTTCCTTTCCCTTTTCAATATTAAAAAAATTCATGGCCCCGCTGATTAATCCGTAGTAACGGTCAAACCCTCGCTGCTTCGGCCACTGGTCCTCAAACTCTCCGACATGCCATTTCCCTGACATCATGGTCCGGTAACCCGCACTTTTAAGCACTTCTCCCAGGGTGACGCAGCGCTCGTTCAGGTAACCCTGGAAGGGATCCGGTTGGGGAGACTGTTCATACCGGACCATGCCTCCTACCCCTGCCTGGTGTGCGTAGAGACCGGTCAGGAGGGATGCCCTGGTGGGGCAGCACCTGGCCCCGTTGTAGAATCTCGAAAACCTCAACCCACCTGAGGCCAGGCGGTCCAGGTTCGGGGTGGAGATTTCAGATCCGTAGCATCCCAGGTCGGAATAACCCATGTCATCGGCCAGGATAAGGATCACATTGGGCCGGCCGGCCTCTGCTTCCTCCGGCTCTTGGGAACAGGAAACGAGGGGTATTGCCCACAGCAGCAACAGGAGTATTCTTATGATTTTCATCATTCCAGTATAAGGCACGCTGACGCGGATTTCACTGGCATATTAACAGGAGTTCCCCTGTTTTTCTTGGGTGAGAAAGGTTTTAGATCGAGATCGGGGTAGGGTGCGGTATCGAAGAAATTGCTGAGCCGGCCCTGAATCTTTGGGGTCCGGTCTGCCGGCCTGGGATTCGACCCCGATAGCGATACCGACCCCGACCGCGAAATGGAATAAAAAGGGACCAGTTTCGATCAGGGTTCAGGGTCCCCGGTGTTCCTCAGTGTCAGCAGGGTGATTTCAGACCTGGTGCCCAGCCTGATCGGAGGTCCCCAGAACCCGGTGCCCTGGGAGACGTAAATCCACATGTTGCCATGCTGGTTGAGACCCCTGACATAGGGATGGAAAAAATCGATCACATAATTCCAGGGGAAGAACTGCCCGCCATGGGTGTGCCCTGACAGCTGGAGGTCAAATCCGAATCTGTCAGCATCAAATATCTCTCCCGGCTGGTGGGCTAACAGGATTTTGAAATCCGTTTCCGGGGCGCCCTGAACCGCGACCCCTACTCCCCTGGGCCTCTCCGGAAAGGAATTGCGCGCGGCTGGATCCGTTACCCCGGCCAGCAGGATACTGGCGGATCCACGCCTGATTACGGTATGCCGGTCCAGCAGAATCTTGAACTGGAATGCCCCCAGATGATCCATCCAGCTGTCAAATCCTGAATAATATTCATGGTTGCCGGTGACGAAATAGGTCTCATCCGGAAGCCTGCGTAAAGGTTCAATACGGGGGGAGCAGGTTTCAACCGAGCCGTCGGCAAGATCACCTGTGATCACCGTTAAGTCGGGGTTGATTGCGGCCACGGAATCGGCGACCGCTTCGAAAAATTCAGTCCTTTTCAGGTCATCCGCGTGCAGGTCAGTCAACTGTACAATCCGAAAGCCCTCCAGGCCGGGATGAAGCCCTCTGACCGGAACCTCTACTTCCTTGACTCCCGGGACGGACAGGGCATTGAAAAGTCCCAGGCCGATCATCAGAACCGCTGCCCCGATGATGGTCAGGCAGGAAGCCTTGAGTACCTGCCTGGAACTGAAAAGAGCCAGTTCAGGCCTTTTCAGGATTTTTGAGATACCCAGCAGGGCCAGTGCCGTCAAGTCCCTGAGGATCGACAACGCCAGCAGGAAGGAATAGAATGCCAGGGAAGTGAGGACAGTAACCTCCAGGACCTGGTTCAGGGTTTCATTATCAAGATGCCTTCTCAGGATGAAAACCAGGGGAATGAGAAGGGGGAGGTACATTAGAATCCGGAGAATTCTGTTCCAGGCCGGTGACAAATCAAGCGGCTTGACCAGGCGGAGACCAAGGTAGGTTCCCCAGGCTGTTATTACCAGTACAAAAATCCCGAAAAAAATCCACATAAGCTTTTTTTGATGCTTCCTGAATTACCGGTCTATCGGCCTCCTGAGTCTGAATCTCCAATATTCTACACGTTTTTCAGGGTTGAGGTGTCTTGAGGAGCGCGTCTTTAGCCGGTAAGATAAAACCTTGTCAGGGTTCTTCCAGTGACTCGAAAGGAAATGCGATGCTTGACCGCAGACAATTTATTCGAATGGCCGGGATGGGGTTTTCCGCCGCGGCCTTCAATGCCGCAGGTTGCGGTACGGGAAAGGTCCCTCCCAATTTCCTGTTTATTCTGGTAGATGACCTGGGCTGGACCGAATTGGGATGTTACGGGAGCCGCTTTGCTGAAACCCCGAACCTGGACCGCCTGGCGGAATCAGGGATCAGGTTTACTGATGCCTATGCCTCGTGCCCGGTCTGTTC
>CAZOGT010000031.1:0-16507 GCA_964579015.1 uncultured Acidobacteriota bacterium
AAATCACGATCCTGCTTCCTCTCCGCTGATTTCCGCACCAACTCTCCTCAACCGAAGTATTCGGTGCAGGGAGATCCTTGATTCTTCACTATCCGGCCTCATCACATCCCGGCGTCGGGGCCGGTATCGCTATCGGGGTCGATTTCCCGTCCCACAGCCTGGACCTCAAGGGTTCAGGGTTGACTCAGCAATTTCTTCGATACCGATTGTCGGGCGCACCCGAACCCGACCCCTATTTAAAAATACTCCTCACCCGCGAAAAATGGGGAAACTCCTACCGAACCAGACTTGCCTATGAACTATTGTTCAGGTATCCTCTCATAACTGGATTTTATGTTACACCCTGATAATACACTTTTCAGACTAAGGAATCGCTTCAGGTGCGGACGGATTTCTAAGGAATCGCCTAAATGAATAGTTCATTAATTGGAAATTTGACTGAATTTATAAACAGCTTATACGATTTTCTATATCAGCCGTTTGCCCTTCCTGTGATCCTGGTTGCGATTGGAGCCTGGCTGACTGTCAAAACCGGATTCGTGCAGATCAGGCATTTTGGAACAGCTGTTCGGACAGTCTTCGAAGGTATTTTTGATCGCAAAAAAGGGGTCACCGGAACCATAACCCCTTTCCAGGCCCTGTCCACCGCACTGGCCTCCACTGTCGGCAACGGAAATATTGGAGGAGTAGCCACTGCGATTCTCGTGGGGGGGCCGGGAGCTATCTTCTGGATGTGGGTATGCGCCGCTGTCGGAATGGCCACCAAGTACGCGGAAGTTGTGCTGGGTGTTCATTACCGGGTCACCACTGAGCGGGGTGAACTGGCCAGTGGGCCTATGTACTACATCAGCCAGGGTTTAGGATGGAAAAGACCTGCCAGATACCTGGCTTACATGTTCTGTGTCTTCGGGGCGGCTACCGCTCTGTTTGGAACCGGAAACATGGCCCAGTCCAACACTATTGCCAGGACATCGGTAGAAGCGGCCAGTACCATTTTCAACCTGGACATTCCTTACTGGCTGCCCGGAATCGTATTAACCGTAATGGTGGGAATGGTCCTGATCGGCGGCATTAAAAGGATCGCGCACGTTGCCGAAGCCCTCGTGCCAACGATGCTCTCCGTTTACCTGATCACCGGCCTCGCCTATGTGGTTATCAACTTCGGACATATTCCGGAGATATTCCTGCTTATTTTCAAGCACGCTTTCACCCCTTCCGCTGCAGTAGGGGGCTTTGCCGGGGCTGGGGTTTCAGTCGCCATTGCCGCAGGCATCAGCAGGGGGGTACTCTCCAATGAAGCCGGAATGGGCAGCGCTCCCATCGCGCATGGAATCGCACAGGTTGACCATCCCGTCCAGCAGGGAGTCGTGGGGATTTTCGAGGTGTTTGTAGACACCATCCTGGTATGCTCCATGACCGCTTTCATCATCCTTTCTTCCGGAATGTGGACCGATGCCGCTTATCAGCAGTCCAGCGGAGACCTGACATCAGCCGCACTGAGTACAAGCATCCCTTTTGCCAGTATTGTAGTAGCCCTCAGTTCTTTTCTTTTCGGGTTTTCCACATTGATCGGCTGGTGCTATTATGGCGAGAAATGTTTTGAATTCCTGTTCGGTTCCAAGTCAATTGTGCCTTACCGGTTCCTGTTCGTTTCCCTGATAATGGTCGGGTCTGTAGCTTCAGTACCCCTGGTTTTTGCCCTTGGAACCCTTCTAAACGGTCTCATGGCACTTCCAAACCTGGTTGCTCTTCTCTTCCTGGGGGGGGTGGTGGCCCGGCTCACCAGGGAATATTTCAGCGGCAGGAAGGTTACGACGGAAAAATCCTGAAGCAGAACATTGCCTGTGGCCTCACGTTCAGCCTGATCTCAAAGGCAAGGCGGATTAACCATCAGGCCCGGAAAATGATGCGGACTGATAAAGGCAACCGGAACGGAATCCTCTTATCCGCTGTTTATTTTCCGGTTCCAAGGGTCTTTCGAATCCTTCCAATTCCCTCCCCTTCCCTCACGACCAGGGGAATGGCCCCTGATAAATCTACAACCGAGGATGGTTTTCTCTTCTCCAGGGAGGAGGCGCCATCATCAATACCCAGGTCAACCCCGGCGATAATCCCATGGTTAACTTCAGCAAATGCCGTGACTGGGGCCTCGCCGGACAGGTTGGCACTGGTGGATACCAGTGGGCCGGGAATACTGTTCATGCAATCAATGAGAAACCTGTTGTCAGGTATCCTGACGCCGATTTTGCCGCCGCCTCCGGTCAGACTGCCGGGAAGTTCATGCCGGGCTTTGAACAAACAGGTTACCGGACCGGGCCACCAGGCCCGGCAAAGCTCCTCCTGTTCAGAATTCAAATCCGCAACAATCCCAGGCAGCCATTCTGCTGAAGGGATCAGCAGCAAAACCCCCTTCTCACTGCTCCTGCCCTTGAGGAGAAATATTTTTTCCAGGGCATTCTTATTGAAAGGATCGCACCCCAGGCCGTAAACAGTGTCAGTTGGATAGAGGATCACGCCGCCTCCCCTGATGACCCTGCTGATTATTTCCAGGAACCCCTTCTCCGGTTTTCGCAGATCTATCTTCTTCATTTCACATTTCACAGGGCTTCTCCCGGAACTGAGGCTGAAAAGCCTTTTTCCAAATGAACAAAAAAAGACACAAAACAGACTTCCTCGCAGGTAATGTACCATCAAATGACTACCCGTGACCGGAAAACCATCGCCCTTCCCGCCATACCGCGCGGAACAGTAAGCCGGCAATTCCTCTAACCCGCATTTTTCAATTGATGCCATTAGCGCATTCCGGCCAAAAGTACTAGAATTGTTCACTGTGACATTTGCAGCCGACAGCTTCCAAAAAATAACAAGCGCCCGGAATCCCCGATACACGGAGTGGAAAAGCTGGATGAAGGACCCTTCCGCTTCGGAAAACAAATGGGTTCCGGTAGAAGGAATCAAACAGGCCATGGAATTAGCCAAAAGCCTGGTTCCCGCAGTGGTGATTCTCAGCATGAATCTTGATCTATCGGTAGTCGAACCGCTGCTGAAGAAAGCCGGGTCCCTCCATTTTATGCCTGACCGGTTGATGCGGGGGCTGTCCCAGGTAGAGAATAACCAGGGAATAATCACTTTTTTTAAAAAACCGGAGTGGACCCGGCAGGATTTGACCGAAAAGATCATCTGCCTGGACGGCGTACAGGATCCTGGAAACATGGGTACTGTGATCAGGACCGCCGCCGCCCTGGGTGGTTTCTCAGTTGTCAGCTGCGGAAGCAGTGTTTCATTTTTCAACGGCAAGGTTATCCGCGCTTCGGCAGGATATCTGTTTACAGTCCCCTGCCTTCCCGGGGTGTCGCCCTCCTCCCTGCAGGAAATGGGCTACCAGGTCTGGCATACCTTCCCCGGAACAGGAACTCCCCTTCCTGAGGCTGACTTTCAGCATCCCCTGGCTGTGGTTCTGGGGGGTGAAGGCCGGGGACTGGATCCGCGTACGGTCGAGGATCAGACCCGAAGGCTGACCATCCCAATGGATGGTGACAAGGACAGCCTGAATGTCGCCGTTGCCGCCTCCATCATCATGTATGAAATACAGCGGAGGATTTCCAGGGCCGATGGATAAAGATCTTTTCACCGGGGAACAGCCGGAAAAGGAAGAAAAAGAACCCTCCGGGAAACCGCCCCTTGCCGACCGCATGCGGCCCGTCAGGCTGGATCAGCTGGTGGGGCAGAGACACCTGGTTGGAGAAGACACGTTTCTCCAGGAAGCCATTGCCTCCAACGAAATTCCCTCCATGATTCTC
Organism: uncultured Acidobacteriota bacterium; assembly: GCA_964579015.1. Lineage (GTDB taxonomy): Bacteria > Acidobacteriota > UBA6911 > RPQK01 > JAPXNP01. Next base: position 3,801 of record CAZOGT010000031.1, read on the forward strand.
TGGGGTCCGCCTGGAATCGGAAAGACTACCCTGGCCAGGATAATCGCCAACGAAACCAATTATCACTTTGTTTCGCTCAGTGCAGTGCTTTCCGGCGTAAAAGATGTCAAGGAAGTGGTGGAAATGGCCAGGTTCCAGATGAAAGGCCACAATCGAAGGACCATTCTTTTCGTGGATGAGATTCACCGTTTCAATAAAGCCCAGCAGGACGCGTTTCTTCCTCATGTGGAGACCGGCACCCTGGTCCTGATTGGCGCCACCACCGAAAACCCCTCTTTTTCAGTAATAGCTCCCCTGCTCTCCCGTTCAAGAGTACTGGTCCTCAATCCCCTCAGCGATGAAGAAATCATTGAACTTCTTAACCGCGCCCTGGCAGACTCGGAAAAGGGCCTCGGAAACCTCAGCATTTCAGCGGAAGACAATGTGCTGGGCCTGATTGCCCTCTTTGCAAACGGAGACGCCAGGGCTGCTTTCAACACCCTGGAAGTCGCGGCCAATCTTGCCAGAAGGAGAAACCCCCGCAACACCCTCCTGGACAAAGACGTTGTCCGGCAGGCACTTCAACAGAGGACACTTCTCTATGATAAGGATGGAGAAGAACACTACAACCTGATATCAGCTCTTCATAAATCCATCCGTAACAGTGACCCCGATGCTTCTCTTTACTGGCTGACCCGCATGCTGGAGTCAGGGGAAGACCCCAGGTATGTTGCGAGGAGGCTGATCCGTTTCGCTTCTGAAGATGTGGGACTCTCTGATCCCAGGGCCCTGGGATTTGCGGTTGACGCGCTGCGGGCCTATGATTTTCTGGGAATGCCGGAAGGAGGGCTTGCCCTGGCCCAGGTTGTGATCTATCTCGCCGTTGTCCCCAAATCAAATGCAGTCTACGAAGCCGACAAGGCCGCAAAAAAAGATGTGGAGGAAACCCGCCATCAACCGGTTCCGCTTCACCTGAGAAATGCCCCGACCAATCTGATGAAAGAGCTTGAATACGGCAAAGGCTACCGTTACGCCCACGACTTTGAAAGTGGATTGACGGATATGCAGTGCCTGCCTGAGAACCTCAGGGACAGGGTCTATTACAGGCCTACGGAAAGGGGGCAGGAAAAATCCATCCGCCAGCGGATCGCCGAAATAAAAAGAAACCGAGAAGCCCCAGACCGCAAAGAAAAAGGTGATGAATAAGCTAAAGGCCCGGCAACAGGCTATTCATACCCTACCAGTATTTCCATGGCCTGGTCCTGCAGGTATTCGGCTGCCTGCCTCGGCTGGTTATAATTATTAACCAGCATCGAGAAGGCGAGCATCTCCCCTTTTTCGGTCTCAAGGTATCCGGAAAGCGCCCTGACCCAGGAAAGAGTCCCTGTTTTTGCCGACACCTTTTCAGCCGCCCGGGTTCCGTTCATCCGCCCCTTGATTGTCCCCTTAAGCCCGCTCTTTGGCAGCATTTTCACGAATTTGCGGTCTTCATCGTTCCGGTACATATGCTGCAAGACCCTGACAATGGAATCAGGGGAAAGCAAATTACCGCGAGAAAGTCCTGATCCGTCAACAATTTCATATGAATCCGATGGAACGCCCATTGAACTGAGGATCTCTTCCATGGTCCTGACAGCTCCTTCATCACTTTTTCCGTCTTCCTTTTTATCGAGGAGCCGGAATACCGTTTCCGCAAACTGGTTCTGGCTGACCTCAAGAAGCACTCTGAGAATCTCTTCAAAAGGAGGGGATGTATGAATAATCAACCTGGTTGCACCAGCTCCCCGGTATTCATCCAGATTGTCAGCGTCAATTGATTTCCCTTTAATACTGATTCCATTCCTCTCCAGGGTTTCGCGAAGCATGTCAAGAAAATAGGCGGTAGGTTCAGGCAGCGCTACCCCCCTGTAGAACATTCCGGTGCCGGAAGGCAGCTGTCCCGAAAGAAAAAAACTTCTGCCGTCGCGCAAAACTGAAAGTCGGGATTCACATTCAGGGGGACCTGTTTCAATGGTTGAAACAACACTCATTGATTCCAGCCTGGGAATAATGCGGGCGGAAACCGGAGATCCGGGGGCCTTGCCCGGCCTTATTTCAATGTAGGCCGCACTCTCATTAAACTGCAGGGCGCCAAATCCCGCTGAGTAGGCATGATACATGTCGTCCCAGGTCCATCCGTCTCCGTAATGGATCTGTTCAAACAACTGGTCGTCCCCGATGATATTTCCCTCAATGCTCCGGATGCCAAGTTCTTTCAGCTTCTCCGCACACCCCGAAAACACGGCCCAGGGGTCTCCGGACAATGGGTTGTGCGGGTTGTTTCCGACAAAACGGGCCCCCAGTGAAGGGTCGCCGCTTCCCACAATGATGAGATCGCCTTTCAGTACCCCTGCCTCTATAACACCATTGGTCGATACCATGGTTTTGAAGACATGGCCTTCTCCCAAAAACCTCAAGGCTGAGGCGGCCGTGAGTATTTTCATGTTTGAGGCGGGAATGAACAGTTTATGAGCGTCTTTTTGGTAAATTATCCTTCCCGTATCCAGGGATACCACCTTCACACCCCAGAAAGCCCGGGAAAAGGACGGGTCGTTGAACACCATGTCCAACTGTTTCGCGGTCTCAGTACAATGATCATCAGAAACTGCAACAGAATTTAGCAGAAGACAGGTGACTAGCAGAAAAAAAATTCTTTTTATCAGCATATTGCAATATTAACTCCAATACTTTACTTGAACTATTGTTTCTACAGACTGTATCTAATAATAGCTGCCTTAACCCGGGTTTTGTGGTAGTTTAGTACAAATTTTTTAAAAAATAATGTAATGACCCGGAGCGTTTCACCAGTATAAGGCGGTTTAGAATGGCAAAAATCAGTGATATGAAAATGAGGTACAGGATTTTCATGAAGACCTATAAATACCGAAATCTTGATTGGAAACCGGGCACTGTGCTGAAAAAACCTCTTGGCAAATCAAGAATAGGTGTGGTCTCTACAGCAGCCTTTCATACTCCTGACCAGGAGCCATTTGACCCAGAAATCGCAGGCGGGGACTCCTCTTTCCGGATAATTCCTGAAAACACAGCACTTGACACCCTGAAAGCTGTTCATCCCAGTGCTTCTTTCGATCACAGCGGAATTGACGCGGACCCTAATCTGGCGCTTCCGCTGGACCGTTTTCGAGAACTCTGCAGGGATGGTCTTATTGGCTCTTCCTCACCCCGGCATCTCAGCTTTATGGGTGTGATCCTGTCGCCCGAAAAGCTGCTGGCCGACACCGCTGAAAAGGCAGCGGATATTTTCATGGAAGACCAGGTAGACGGAGTACTTTTGACCCCTGTCTGACCTATCTGCAACCAGTCCGTGGGACTGATCGCTTCGGTTTTGGAAAACAGGGGAATCCCGACTGTTTCCATAACTCTACTCAAGGAGGTCACCGAAAAAGTCCGGCCGCCGAGGTCGCTTTTTGTCCCCTTCCCCCTTGGATTTCCGCTGGGGAAGCCCAATCACCCTGACCTTCAGAAGAAGGTTGCCATGCAGGCCCTTTCCCTCTTGTCCATTGAAGTAAAGGACCCCCTGATTGTCGATTTGCAGCCATAGCCGGTTTCCGAAAGATACCGTCATGCTGATTCAGCAGCAAGGCCTGAAGGTATTCCAGGGAGAAAGCCCTTATTTCGCCGGTTCTGCAATCTTTGCCTTTGCTTTCCTGAGAAAAACCTGATTCCGGCCGTTTCTTTTTGCGGAATAAAGGGCGATGTCGCTGGATTCGTAATGCCCTGTGAACACACTGGGCGCATCATCCTCAGGCACAAAATGAGTCATGCCTCCACTAACCGTGTACTGGATCTGCTCCAGGCCGGTTATGCAGTCGCGCTCAGCCCTGATTCTGATTCTTTCCGCCACTTTCAACGCCTCTTCCAGTGGTATGTCTACCAGGAAAACCCCGAACTCCTCTCCTCCGCACCGGCCGACGCAGTCATAGTGACGAACCGTATTTTTCAGGATCCTGGCAAAACTGATAATCACCTGGTCACCAGTGGGATGCCCGTAATTGTCATTAACCCTCTTGAAATGATCAATGTCATACAGGACCAGGGCACATGGAAGCTTTTTCCTGCGGGCGATTGATATGTGTTCCATGCTGCGGTCTTCGAAACTCTTGCGGTTGTATATTCCGGTCAGGGAATCAGTCATGGCCTGGGTCGCTATGACATTTTCAGCCTCCTCCTTCTTGATTAGAATAAAACCGAACACTCCCAGCTGGCTGGCGGCAAAAAGAACCAGGAAGGACATGTCATACACATCCACGGAGGAATAGACATTGACATGGTCAATCTCATTGATCCGGCTGCTCCGAATGAAAAGAAGGGTGGCGTTAATAAAATATACGAAGGCAAATATCCTGGTGAGGGGAAAGACTTCTTCCCGAAACATAAGCCTGATACAAACTATCGAAAAATAGACACTTACAAGCGAGGAGGATACCGTGACCTTCCACAGAAGTGAAACCCCGCCCATCGGGAAAAGCCATATCACTGCCAGTATGGCTGAGGTGTAAATTATGTATTCGTAATACCGGCTTTCTATTTCTCCCCTCTGGACGGTTGAAATGGCAATTGCCTCCAGCGCCAAACCGGAATAGAGAGCCAGCCCGGCAATATGTATCGAGATATAGTCAGGTAGAATGCTGTTATAAAGAAAAGCCAGCCAGGCAAGGCTTTGCACGACCCTGGAGAGAGCAAGAATCCTTTCTCCGGACATGTTTTTCTGACGCCGTGCCAGTGGAAACAACAAAAGAAAAAGAGAGACGGCGTTGCTGACCAGCAATAAAACCAGGCATGTGCGCACATCAAAGACCATTTACCCCTCCAGCCGTCTAAAAAACCGGTCACTAAGACGACATCCAGCCGGTTGCTGAAAAAAATCGAAACAGAAATTTTACTTAAGCGTATAATGAATCATTGAAACCATTACAGTATAACCTTGAGGTATGCGTAAATATGGTATAATTGGATGTTTTCCTGATTCAGACTGTGATTTTGATACAGCTTCGGAGGTTACCGGTACTTTATTCCCGATAAAATTAATTACTATCGGGATAGACGATGATTACTCACCCTTCTCGATTCTCCCAGAACCCACAGATCAAAAAATTTGCAGGGAAAACTATCCAATTCATCGGATAAAGCAGGAATATTTGCTGCAAATAATGGAGATTAATAGCAATTTGTCACCTGTTTTCTGGTAGAATTGGCGAAATTTAGAAAAAAAACTATTGAAAGCAGAAAATAAAGCGAGGAAAATTAAATCTAATCGAGTTTTGCTGTAATATATGGCATTGAGAATGGGGGCGTAGCTCAGTTGGGAGAGCGCAGCGTTCGCAATGCTGAGGCCGTGGGTTCGAATCCCATAGTCTCCACCAAACTTGACTTGGTTGGCAATAATCGCCTTTGATGTTAGAGGGCGGTTTTAATGGGCGGCGCCGGCCCATGTAAACAACGGCGTACCGAACCACTTTCTCACCATGGTCTGTGTTAGGGGAAAAAAGTTACATGGTGGATTGAAAAGGATTTTGAAGTATGAATATCTATGTAGGCAACATTTCCTACTCCACGAGTGAAACAATGCTGGAGCAGGCTTTCGGAGCTTTCGGTACAGTTGAATCAGCGCGCATCATCACAGACCGTGACAGTGGCCGTTCTAAAGGCTTTGGTTTTGTCGAAATGCCGGATCAGGGTGAAGCAGAAGCTGCTATTGCAGCTCTTAACGGTACGGATCTTGACGGCCGCAGCATTACCGTCAACGAAGCACGTCCAAAACCAGCTGGCGGCGGCGGCGGCGGGATCCGCAGGCGCTTATAGTTTCAAGTTATAATCCCGGGGTACTTCCACTGAGAAGCCGCCCAGGGCTCTTCCTATTCGTCCCACCCCTTTTTTCTGAGGTGAAGGGAAGTTGCGCCTTCGTGAAGGCTTTTTTCCTTAAGGCATTCCGTATACATCACCCTGGTTTCACGGTGTCCCCGCAAACCCTCTACGGTTAAGCTTCTGGAGCCCGGTCCCGGTGTTCCCGGATACTATGCAGGTCCCGGCTCAGAATGGGATATCATCATCAGTCAGATCAAGGTCAGACGAGGAAGCATCGTTCACCGACTGGCTGCTTTTTCCGGGTCCGGCCTGCCGTGACGAGGATGCTCCATTACCGTAGTCATGGGAACCCATAGCCTCATCCTCCTGCCTGGAACTCAGCATCTGCATATTGCTGGCAACAATTTCAGTGGTACGGCGCTTGTTTCCTTCCCTGTCATCCCATTCCCTGGTCTGAAGGCGACCTTCGATGTAGACCAGCTTTCCCTTTTTCAGATATTGCTCGCATATCTCGGCCAGCCTGCTCCATGCCACAACATTATGCCATTCAGTTTTGCTCTGTTTGCTTCCATCCTGACCGGTCCACTTTTCATCCGTGGCAACTGAAAAACTGGCTACCGGTGTTCCGGTAGAAGTCCTTCTCATTTCAGGGTCCCTGCCAAGCCTTCCGACAATAATTGCTTTGTTTACCATATATATTCATTCCTCCTTGCTTTATCCTTCTACAATAAACGTTCCAAAAAATAAAATAACGAAAATCGGGGGAACCGGAATTCAGGAAAGGCCCGGCAGGTATTCCGCACTATGGGAAAACGCCTTTCTGCATATGAATCTAAAACCTGAAACTGCGGCTCTCGCCGCCTTCCCCAACCAGCTTCACGGTCCTTATCATCTTTTCACTGCCGCGGTAAAAAACAAACTCCATTTCCTCGCCGGGCCGCTTTCCTTCCTTCAGCCTCAGGACATCAAGGTAGCGGGTGACAGGCTGTCCATCCATTGAAACCAGCACATCGCCTCCGACAATAATAGCCACGTTCCCTGCAAAAATCCTGCGATTTCCCCCGCGAATCCCTGCCATGTCAGCCGAACTACCCTCGGAGACCCTTTCCACCAGGAGCCCTGTTTTCACAGGTAGTTTCAGGTATTCCGCCAGCCTCGAATTCAGGGATCTGCCTATGATCCCGATCCAGGCCCTGATAACGTAACCATGCTCCAGGAGATCCGGAAGAACCCTGTTGATGGTAGTGGCATTTACTGCCATGCCGATGCCGGCACTCTCTCCGGAACGGGAAAGAATGGCCGTGTTCATACCAATGACTTCACCATTGGTATTGAGCAGCGGCCCCCCGCTGTTTCCGGGATTAATCGCGGCGTCGGTCTGGATAAGGTCCTCCATAACCCCATACTCAGTATCAATACTCCTGCCAAGGGAGGATATGATCCCTGATGTCATAGTCCCCTGCAGCCCGAAAGGATTTCCAATGGCCAACACTCCCTGCCCGACCAGCAGATCCCGGTTCTCTGCCAGCTTGAGCGGAATGCATTTGTTGTCAGGGCAGTCAATTTTCAACAGTGCAATATCATTTATGGGATCCCTGCCGACTACCTCGGCTTCGACTGTGGTCTCGTCATACAGGGTCACTTCCACATTATCAGAGTTCTCGATGACATGGTGATTGGTGAGGATCAGCCCGCTGGAGTCGACAAAAAACCCGCTGCCGGTCCCCTTTCGCGGAATGACCTGGAGCCAGAAACCTCTTTCAAGGGTGGTACTGGTGACGTTGACAACAGCCCTGCTGTATTCCCGGTAAATCCGGATGTTGATTTCCTCCTCCCTGGTAAGGCTGTTTTCGAAAAACGAGGTGGACGGAGGGTTGAATTCAGCGGTTACAGAAGGGGGATCAGGCCACTGGGTGATCATGATTACCAGAGCCGCTGATATCAGGCTGCTAAGAATTACAACTGAAATAAATTCTTTCCTGCTCATTTAATTCCTATCCTGCTATTTCCCCTGCATAGATGTCCATGCTTAAGCCTTTTCGAACATGCTCTTAATTATAATACAGCAAGGGCGTGCCGTATTGAGTCGGCTGGAGCGCAGGCGGACCTAACTGAAGGTTGGTGCGGGAGGACCCTGCTCAGCGTCGGAAGGCCTGATATAGTTAGCCTTCAACTCAGAAGCGCTCAGGACCTCCCCCTTGATGAACTTGCGGTATGCAAGCTCACAGAGTTCCGTCAGTATCACGTTATCAGACCGGATTACCGTATGATCAGGAAGGAGGGCCTTTATTGTCTGACCATACATTTCGGATCCGTCCCCGGTAAAAATGCAGGGTTCACTCACCAGTTTTAAAAGCTCCGCTGGAGCCCCTACTGTTTCCGGCCGGACAAGCTTGATGCTGTTGCCAATGCACTCATACATCCCGGTAGAGACCTGCTGCCTCCGGGCGTCAATCATGGGGGATATCAGTGGCCCTGCATGCCGAAAACGGTAGGCCAGGCATTCCAGGGTCGAAAGCCCGATCACCGGTTTATCCCGGGACTGGGCCAGGCCTTTTACGGTTGCCAGTCCTATCCGAAGACCGGTAAATGAACCGGGCCCGTGGGCCGCAACAAAACAGTCTACCTGGTTGATTGGGACCCCAAGCTGGCTAAGAAGAAAATCTATATTGGAGATCAGCCTGTCAGAATATTTCATGGGTGTTTTCATCATTATCACCCCCATGACCTCACTATTCCGGCTAAGGGCAACTCCACCGCTGTTCGTCGCCGTATCTATTGCTAAAAAATACATTTCACCCTTTCCTGTTTATTACAATCCTGAGACCTGTTCCCCTGCATTCAGCTGCCTTGCCCCTGCTCCGAAAACCGGCAGGAAACCCGGGTTAGCAGGCTCCCGGCCTGACAGGCTCAGGCCCGGACATGGATTTTAGTTCAATTCTATCCTTTTTTCCCTTCGAGTCCTTCCCTTTACCGGAAACAGAGTCAATACTGATGACATGGAAGCCCTTGCCGATCATCATCTCATGATCATCGACCGGGAAATGGTCCAGTTGTTCCCATGCGGGATAATACCTCGTGATTCTCCCCTGCCCCGGCCAGGTTTTCAATTGGAAATCGTGCATTTTAGAGAGTTAATCCTCCCGGCTTCATTGGTCCCGACAAGAAAACCCTCCGTCTGAAAATGGAAATAGCCGATGGTTGCTATTAGAATGGTTGCTAGTAGGGTTGCTATTAGAATGGACTTTAAGAAACTCCACCTTTTAATTTTATTTTTATGCTTTCATGTTGCCAGCCTGGAATCTGGCTGTTTGGCCAGGCAAGACAAGACAGAGGGTGAAAATGTCTGAAAAACCTACCTACGAAGAACTCCAACGGCGGGTCAGAGAACTGGAACAGGCGGAGTCTGAGCTCAAACAGGCGGAAGCGGCGTTGGAGGAAAGTCAGCGGCGATTACATACCTTGATGAGCAACCTTCCCGGCATGGCCTACCGCTGCAGGAACAGTCCCGACTGGGAAATGGAATTCGTCAGCGAGGGGTGTTATGCCTTGACCGGGTATCAAGCCGGGGCCTTCATCGATAATCGGAGTCTTTCTTATGCTGAAATCATTCACCCGGAAGACCGCCAAAAGGTCTGGGAGGTGGTGCAGGCCCAGCTGGAGAAAAAACGCCCCTTTAAAATGGTTTATCGCATTGTCACGGCGGCTGAGGAGGAGAGGTGGGTCTGGGAGCAGGGACAGGGCATCTTTGGCCCGGAAGGGAACCTGGTCGCCCTGGAAGGATTTGTGAGTGACATCACCGACCTGAGGCAGGCAGAAGAGGAGCTGGCATCCAATTATGCCCTGCTGCGCATTGCCGGGGAAAAGGCGAAATTCGGGGGATGGATCGTTGATTTGAACAACAATACCTGTACATGGTCCGAAGAAGTTGCTGACATTCATGAGGTGCCCAGAGGCTATGCTCCGTCCGTGCAGGAAGCTATCCATTTTTATGCCCCGGAATGGCAGGAAACGATTACACAGGTTTTCAAGGACTGTGCCGAAGAAGGCATCCCTTATGACGAGGAAATGGAAATCATTACCCGAAAAGGAAAACGGCTCTGGGTGCGGACTACCGGAGAAGCCGTTCACAATGAAGAGGGGGAGATCGTAAAGATACAGGGATCGTTCCAGGATATTACCCGCCGAAAACAGGCGGAGGAAGAAATCCAGAAACGTGATGCTCGTTTCAGAAAACTTGCGGCACAAGCCCCGGGGCTGATTTATCAATTCATGCTGAAGCCGGATGGCAGCATGTCTCTACCCTTTACCACGGAGAGCGTCCGCAATTTTTTTGGCTGTTCACCAGAGGATGTGAAAGATGATTTTTCTCCAATCGCCAAGGTCATATTACCCGAGGATTTGGATCTGGTAACCCGCTCCATAAAAGAATCGGCCCGGATGCTGACTCCATGGTTATGTGAATACAGGGTGCAGGTCCCCGGGGAGCCAGTCCGCTGGATGGAAGGCCACTCGATGCCGGAGAAGATGGATGACGGCAGTATAATCTGGCACGGTTTCACTACCGATATCACAGCGCGCAAACAGGCGGAAGCAGAGAAGGATAGACTCGAATCCCAGCTTCGCCAGGCCCAGAAAATGGAATCTGTAGGCCGGCTGGCAGGAGGAGTCGCGCACGACTTTAATAATATGCTGAGTATCATTCTTGGATACGCTGAATTGGCCGATCAAAACCCGGGTTCAGAGGAACATGTGCGCCTGTCTCTGAAGGAAATAAGCAGAGCCGCCAAAAAATCTGTTGACATTACCCGCCAATTATTAGCCTTTTCCAGAAAACAGCCCATTTCTCCAGAGGTGCTTGACCTGAACAGCACGGTAGAAAGCATGATGAAAATGCTCCGGCGCCTGATTGGTGAGAATATCAACCTTGCCTGGTGTCCGGGGAATTCAATCCGGCCTATAAAAATGGACCCATCACAGATCGATCAGGTCCTGGTAAACCTGTGCGTGAACGCCCGGGACGCTATCGACAATACGGGTGAAATCATCATTGAGACCGACACCAGAATCCTGGATAAGACCTTTTGTGATAATCACCCCGGATCCGTGCCCGGAGAATTCGTAATGCTGTCCGTAAGTGATGACGGCCGCGGTATAAGCAAGGAGGCAATGGAGCACCTGTTCGAACCTTTTTTTACAACCAAGGAAATGGGATATGGCTCGGGTCTCGGCCTTGCAACAGTGTACGGCATTGTCAAGCAGAACAATGGGTTTATTGATGTTCACAGTGTGCCGGGCCAGGGGACAGCGGTTCAGATTTATCTTCCCCGGATTGATACGCCAATCGATTCAGTTCAGGATGAGAGTGAGGTTGGCGTTGACAATCGAGGCAGTGAAACTGTGCTCCTGGTTGAGGACGAAGAGAGGTTTTTGAAGTTGACAAAAACCATGCTGGAGCGCAGAGGCTATGCCGTTGCGGCATTCACTGGCACTGATGAAGCCCTGAGATTTGCCGGAGAACACGCCGACGACATCCACGTTCTCATTACTGATGTGGTCATGCCGAAAATGAACGGTCTTCAACTGGCCCGGGAGGTCCAGAAGGCCTGTCCTTCCATAAAGATTCTGTATGTTTCAGGATACACTGCCGATATTATCGCGCAGCAAGGCGCGCTTGATGAGGACGCTCACTTTCTTCAGAAACCTTTCTCTCAAAGGGACCTGAATGCAAAATTAAGAAAAATTATTGATAAATAGCCGGACACTATCAACCTCTCGGGTAACCGGGGGCTCTACCCGGAGGCTAAGCCTGCCGAATTTCAGGGCAGCTTGAGCAATGAGGGAATTTCAGCTAATCTTGCTGATACCATGGCAGTAGGCAGCAGTAAAGATAATCAACATACCCCGATGATGCGCCAGTACCATAAAATAAAGATGGAGCATCCCGAACTTCTCCTCTTTTTCCGCCTGGGTGACTTTTACGAGATGTTCTTCGAGGACGCGGTAACCGGCAGCAGGGAGCTTGAAATCACGCTGACATCCCGTAATAACGACCGTTCGGGCAAACCGATCCCCATGTGCGGCATTCCCTATCACGCTGCTGAAAACTACCTGGCCAGGCTGCTCAAGAAGGGTTACAAGGTTGCTATTTGCGAGCAGGTTGAAGATCCCCGCCAGGCCAGGGGTATTGTCAGGAGGGAGGTAACCAGGATACTCACGCCCGGTACCACCATTGAAAAAGGCCTGCTGGATTCAAAGGAGAATAATTACATTGCCTGCCTGGCGGAGAATGAAAATGCCGTATCAGCCGGGTTTCTCGATGTTTCAACCGGGGAATTCCTGGTCGTGGAACTGTCTGGGGATGAAGCCTGGGCGAAAATCGAACAGGAGCTTTACCAGTTTCAGCCACGCGAAATTCTCCTCTCTGAAGGGTCCAGGAATGATCTGGAGCCCGTTTTAAAAAAACTGCTCGGCCCCCTGGCTGTCTATACCCCGGTCCCTGACTGGGCCTTTCATCCCGACTATGCCAGGAGGATTCTGCTGCAGCAGTTCAAGGTCTCAAGCCTGGAAGGTTTCGGAATAGAAGACAAGGAGTTGTTGATACCGATTTCCGGCGCCCTTCTGCACTATGTTAAACACACCCAGAAAACCGGGCTTTCTCACATTAACGGACTTCAACTTCTTGACCAGTCCACCTACCTGAGGATGGACGAATCAACAGTCAACAACCTGGAACTGATCCGAGGCATTGACGGCAACCGGAGATGGACCCTGTTCGCTACCCTGGATGTAACAAGCACCGGAATGGGGGCCCGTCTTCTTCGCCAGTGGATACTCAGGCCTTCAATGAACACTGCGGAGAT
>CAZOGT010000032.1:0-16358 GCA_964579015.1 uncultured Acidobacteriota bacterium
CACGACCTTGAAAAGAGGCAGTTCCTGGAACCTGGTGAAATGGATGAGTTGCTGTCTGAATTCAGTAATCAGGAATAGCAGCACGGGATTGGCAGGATAAATAGAGAATATGAGCGGGGAAAAGAATAACGGAATTGACTGGCAGTCTGAATTGAAGGCCCGCCTGGAGGCGTATGAAAAGCGTACAGGCAGGAGGATTTCCGGCAAGAGAAGCGGGGAGGATATCCCGGAAGAGCAGCAGGAGGCTTCTCCCGGGGGAGATGAAAAGGAAGCTCCGGTTTCCAGGGCCGAGAAGGAAGAGGCGGTTCCTGAAAGCCAGCCTGAGCCGGAGCCTCCCGGCCAGCCGGTCCAGGAGAAGGGGGGGGAGCCGGAGCCGGATGAAGATGATGAGTACCCGGTCGGCCCGGATTTTCTTGCTGTTCTTGATGGGGTGGATGAAGATGATGATGAGGATGCCTTTCTTTTCCGTGAGAGGCTCAGCCGGGATACTGATCCGGAAGATCATCATGAAATATTTGATTCTTTCAGGCCCTCTGGTTCAACGGAAGAGGATGATGATTCCGGATTTGATGGGCTCTCTCCGGAGCCTGAAGAAGAAGGTTTGTACAGGGATCCTGTAGTCAAGGTCGTGAATATTGAAGAGTTCCGGATGGATTCAAGCGCTGAAGAGGTGTTTGTTCCGTTCAAGGGAGAAGCCCCTCCGGTAATTCTTGAGGAGCCCGAACCCGAGGAGGAAGAGGAAGTATCCAAGGAGATAATTGTTTCACGTCTTCTTGGCGGTGCCGTGGACATGGTGATTTCCATAATTATTGCCGCCGGGTTTATGGAGATTGTCGCCTGGAAGCTTTCCCTTAATTTTTTTGAACTTGGAATCCTCAAGTGGATTGGAATTTTTGCTGTTTTCGTTTACATTTTCAACTGCCTCTATTTTCTGACTCTTGTTCAGCGCACCCCGGGAATGCTCCTGACTGAATTGAAATTGAATGCCTCCAAAGGGGGGAAGGCTGTTTCTTTTCTTCAGGTCCTGGCCAGAACGCTGGCTTTTTTCCCGAGCGCTCTCTCTGTTACAGGCCTGGTATGGTCATTTTTCGATTACCAGGCGAGGTGCCTTCACGACATAATTTCGGGGACCAGGGTGGTTTCAACCAGGATGTAATATTCCCGGGCTACTCCTTTTCCGGAAGTTCAATTCTGACCAGTCCTTCTGAAATGGTTCCGGCCAGCACATAACCTTCCGACTCAGCGGAAAGGCATGAAATGTGAGAGATCAGCTGGTCCAGGTCATAAGTCTGCCAGTTGTCACCCCGGTCACGGCTGAAAAAGAAATAGCCGTTTGTCAGGTCTGCGGCATAAAGGGAGGAGGGCTCTCCTGCGGATACAATAGAGAGTGACTGGTCATGATCCAGCCTTCCGGGAATCCAGGAAGAGCCGTTAAGGTTCAGCCTGTAGATTCCTCCCTCAGTAGTACAGTAGAGATAATCTTCGATGGAGGCAAAGGCTTTGACTGCGACATAGGGAAGACCTTCTACATCGATTGCCCAGCTGCTTCCCTGATCAGAGGACGAAAAGACGCCCATCCTTGTTCCGGCGAAGGACCTGTTGCCGATGGTGATTACAGAAGAAACCTCTTTATCGTATATCCCGGTTTTCAATTTCGACACCTGGTCTTTTTCCGGACTGAGCCTGTAGAGCCCATCCCCGGCCGCGATCAGCAGGCTGGCCTCCTCCGGGCCGGAAAAAGCGATCTGATTGATTTTAAGCTTCCTGGTCGATTCAAATCCGGACCATGGTGATTTTCCGGGGACTCCTGAGAAAATTCCGTCTCGTGTGCCGAGAAAGACCGTTTCTGAAGTAGAGGATGTTAATATTGAAGATATCCAGGGAGCAGAATTACCGAGCCCGTCATTAGAACGGGTCCAGGTTTCGCCCCTGTCTTTTGAAAAAAAGAAGCCTCCGTATTCCCGGTCCATTGCAACGGCAATGTATATGGTTTGGGAGGGGTTGGATTCTTTCAGGGCAACAGCGGAGATCTGCCGGTGGCTGAACCCCTGGTTGGATGCTTCGAAGGTTTCTCCTCCGTCCCTGCTCACCATTACCCCAATATCATCGGTTCCTATCAGCAGGTGGCGGCTGTCATCAGGATGGACAATTATGGAATTTATGATGGCATTCTTAAGAACGGGTTTCCAGGAAAGGCCATTGTCGGAGGACCTGAACAAGCCGGCGGTAGTTCCGGCAAAGACAATCCGCGGATCAGCGGGGTCGAAGCTGACGGTCCTTGTCCTCTTGGCTTCATCAGGCAGGCCGTTGCGGATTCTGCTCCAGTTATCTCCCTTGTCCGTCGAACGGTAGAATCCGGAACAGGCTCCTATAATCACGTTATTGCGGTTTTCGGGATTAATCTGGATGGAGAAAAAGTCGCTGTCCCAGTAAATTCCGGTTGTAAGGGGTGTCCATTTTTCACCCAGGTCTTCAGTCTTCCACCCCAGCCGGAAGGTCCCCACAAACAGGGTCTCCCGCTCAACCGGGTCAAATGCCAGGGAATGAACGTTATGCATGCTCCGGAAACCGCGGGAAATCCGGTCCCAGGATGATCCTCCGTCCCGGCTGAGCATCACTCCTTCAGTGATGCCGACGGCAATCAGATCGGGGTCAACCGGGGAGACGGCAACGGCCCTGACGCTGCTGTTGAAATCCCTGCCCAGGGAGATGAGCTCCCAGGACCGGCCGCCATCAACGCTTTTGTAGAGCTGTCCGCGGTCTCTTTTGAGTTCCCATCCGCCGGCATAGACTGTCTCGGGGTTCTCCGGATTAAAGACGATGCTGTCAAGGACAAGCTTTCTCCTCTGCAGGCCTTCGCCCCTTGTCCAGGTTGTGCCCCTGTCCGTGGAGATGAAAACCTGCCCATCAGAGGTGCCAAGAAATACACGGTCCGGCTTATCAGGGTGGACAGCCAGGGTACGCACATCGCCCCCGTAGGGGCCCAGGTATGTAATTCCCGGATTTCCTTCAGCCAGGGATAGAGTAAACATCAGGAATATCAGCATTAAAGGAAGACGGTTTTTCATAATTGTCAAGTATTGATCAGAATGTTCAAGGGGGACGGCAGCACTGCTTCAGCCCGAGAGTAATACCGGCCGTTGCCGTGTCCTTCCAGTATCGAAATTTCCCAAAAAAAAGCGGTGGCCTGACAGGCCACCGCTTTAATTCTAGCAGATTAAGCCGGTTCACAGGTATACCTGGGAACCCTGCTCTATCTATTTAGGGAACATAGAGTTCAACAACGACTCTTCTGTTCTCTTTACGGCCATCGGCAGTAGTGTTGTCGCCAATCGGATCGGACTCTCCGGCGCTGGCTGTTTCAATCCTGTCTTCAGCAATGCTGTGTTCTTCGACGAGATAGGACTGGACTGCTTCGGCACGCCTCAGGCCGTATTTCATGTTACCTTCCTCACTTCCGCGATCGTCAGTGTGGCCGGTAATTCTGGCCTGGAGTTCCGGAGTCTGCTGCATCTTGAGCGCGATTTCGTCAAGCTGAGCTTTGGCCTTGTTATCAGGTCTCAGTTTATCGAGAGGGATAACGATCTTTTCAGTTACCTTGAAGTTCCTGGTATCTGTGCAGGATGCGCCTCTGTCATCGGTGACTGTAACCTTCACCGAGTGGTTTCCTCCGGTAAAGCCCGAGGTGTTGATGTTCAGGCTGGTTCCGGTTCCGGATTCCCTGGTTCCGTCAACTTCCCAGGAATAGGTCAGGGGGTCATCCTCTTTATCTTCAGCTTTGGCAGTCGCGACAACTGTCTGTCCGGCGAATACCTCGTCTTTATCCAGTGTGAGTTCCACGGAGCAGGCGGTGTTGGGCCTGCGGTTGATGGTCACGGCGAACTGGCAGGAAGCGGTCATGTCATCGACGTCGGTAACCGTTACCCTGACAGTATGCTCTCCGAGGTCTCTTCCGGCGGTTCCGAATTCGAATTCAGGGCTGTTGTTGGATACGGTGGCTCCATCTACTGCCCAGCTGTAAGTCAGGGCATCGCCGTTCGGATCTGACGCCTGAGCGGTAAGGGTGACAGACTGGCCTTCAGTTACGGCAACGGTTGAAGGGTTGCACTGGATTGAAGGAGGCATCTTCCGTTTTTCAACGGTAATGTCAACCGAACAGCTGGCAATGTTGTCACCATCGGATACCTGTACGAGAACCTCATAGTTGCCTGCTTCCAGGCCTGAGGTGTCCAGGGTAGCGCTTTCATCGCTGCCTGAGATTGCACCCCCGCTGGCTTTCCAGGTGTAGGTAAGCACATCGTCGTCAGGATCATTGGCCCTGGCGGTGATTGCAACGGTGTCACCCTCGGTCACGGTTGTCCGGGCAGCGCTGCAGTCTACAACGGGAACCTCGTTGATTTTGCGATGTAAGGCTAACTGGGCGTAGTATCCGAACCTTTCCGATCCTTCAAAGGCGCCGTTTTCATCTTCGGCATTGCGAAGGTGTACATTAACCGCCCCTGATAATGTTGCCCAGTCCGCGGCCTTGTACCTCAAACCTGCATAGGCGTCCATGGGGTCGACAATATTCTGGTACGTGTACATCGGATCACCCAGGAACCTGGTTCCTACAAATTCGCCGATCACGTGTACGTTGGTATCTCCGACCGGGACATCTACCCCGACTCCGTAATTGAGGTAGTCCTGGCGGTCGATGCCCTTGTAGGTATCGGCATGCCTGGCGCCGATATTACCGGTTAGTGTTGCCCCGCCGCCCAGGTTTTTGGTCAGGATGAAGTCTGCTCCATAGTCGGAAGCCCCGGAAGTCAGTCCCCTGAGTACACTCTGAATATCAGAGGTGGTGGGCATCCTGAGCATTGGCTGGACAGCTATGCTGACAGGAGCTCCCCTTCTTTCAGACATCAGGTTGAGTTTCATTCCCAGGGTCAGGTCGCCGGTGCCGTCACCGAAACTGGTGTCCATGAAAGGAGCATCATTGTAAAAGGCAATTTGACCGTTGGAGGCGACAGCAGGGTAATAGCCCCTGAATGATCTCTGCAGCTGGCTGTATGTTTCGGCCGGCATCCCGGGGAGAACAGAATTCGGCAGCAGCAGCCCGCCTGGATACATCTTGTGTATGTAGATGTCATCAGCGTCCACGCGCTTGTATGCTTCCATGGATACGAAGAATTCGATCCGGTCATGGAGCCCGACCGCAAACGATACCGGAAAAACGGTATAGTTGAGGTCGTTGGGGTCCCTGTTGAAGCTGTGGGCTGCAAAATTAAAGCTGAATTCACCAGGCCTGATGGTGTCCGCGACATAGGTGGTGAAAAAACCGCCTGACCCGTTGGCTGATGGGGCCAGGTTCTTGATTTTTTCCTTATCCTGTGCCATCGGAACAGACGCCATAAGCAAGATCAACATAAAGAAAATGATAGTGTGTTTAGGTCGAAGCATGCGCTTACCTCCTCAATTACAAATTTTAATCAAATTATTCTACAATGACCTAACTTGGAATAAGTTGGTTCATTATGTTCGATGAAACCGTTATATTCTTTAGGCATATGCAATCCAGTTCCCTCAGCTGTTACTGCATCAACTACCGTGATTATAGCACCATTCCGGAAAATTTTCGATGATGTTTCGCTTTTTCCTTACTATTAAATGGATAAAGACAAACAAAAAGAGAGTATACCCCAACATTAATGACTTGTGGTATCAAAAAAAACTAAAATCTTATAAAAGAGTTTAACACTTTTTGCGGAAGGCGGATCAGGTCTGGAGCGGCCGGTTCGCGGCAGCCCTTTTTCTGAAGCCGGAAGCCATGGAAATTAAAATCACGCAGCGGGCCGAAGCCTTATTTGAAGTACTGGTGGCAGGATTCGGAGGATGGGTGATAACTATCCTGGTTCTCGGTATTTTGGGCCTCCAGGGTTCTGAATTCATTTCCCGGCCTCTCTGGATGGCGGTGTTCCTGGTTATTGAAGCCAGTGTTACCCTTCTTTTAATTTACTTTCTGGATGCCTCCTCCCGACCCTCAAGCCGGGGAGTATTTGCTCTTATTCGCTGGAACCCGGCGGATATTCCGGTTGCGGCCGCGGCGCTCCCGGTTCTTTTCCTGGTGGTTATTTTATCAGGATGGGTGTTTCAATTGACGTTTCCGCAATACTCCACGGACGGGAACCCTCTCCTGGAAAAGATAAGGACTCCCCTGGACCTCATCGCTTTCCTGGTTGCGGGAGTCTATGCCGGAGGGGTCAAGGAAGAGGTCCAGAGGGCCTTCATCCTGCTGCGCTTTGAAAGCAGCCTCGGGGGGATCTATACCGGGCTGGTGCTTTGGAGCCTGATTTTCGGACTGGGGCACTACGAACAGGGGTGGAACAGCGCTTTCAGTGCCGCTGCCCTGGGCCTTGTTTTTGGCTGGATTTTTATCTGGAGGAGGAACCTGTTTACTGCAATCTCCGCCCATGCAATTTACGACGTGGCTGTTCTCCTGATCTACTGGCACTATTTCAGGCCCTGGATCAATCCATGAGAAATCAGTTCCAGTGCATTACTGGCGGCGTCCTGCTCTGCGCTTTTCTTGGAGTTGCCGCTGCCTTCTGCCAGGGCCTGATTCCTTGTGAGCACTTCCACAATGAAGTGCTTGCTGTGCTGGGGGCCTTCTTCAGCAATTACTGCGTATTCAGGTTCTTCCAGGCCCATTTCGTGGAGTTTTTCCTGGAGTGCTGATTTTGCATTCAGCAGCTTGAACTCCCCCTGAGCCAGGTTTTTAAAATATGGCTTGAACTGCTGCAGCACAAAGCTTCGGGCTTCATCGAAGCCTCCGTCCAGGTAGATGCCCGCGAGCAGGCTCTCAAACAGGTCAGCCAGGATAGCCTTTTTTTTCTGGCCCCCGGTCTTCTGTTCTCCCTTGCCCAGGTTGAGATATTCCCCAAGCCTCAGTTTGCCTGAAAGCACCGATAACTGGCTGGTGGAAACCATCTGGGACTTGATCTTGGAGAGGAAGCCTTCTCTTTTTTCCGGGTAGCTCAGGAAAAGGAATTCACTGATAATCAACCCAAGTATTGAATCGCCCAGAAACTCCATTGATTCATAGTTCGGGATGGAATGGCCAGGATCAGACGCCTCATGTTCATAACTGTAGGAACTATGGGTTAAAGCCCGGTCGAGAATGGAGAGGTCCTGAAACCGGTAATTGATTCTCCGGCAGAGAGTTTGCAGTTCAGCAGCCCTTTCCGGATCAAGGTTACTCTGCCCCGCATTTTTGCCTGGCCTGTCTCCTCTTATCTGATCGATCAGATTAATTGCTGCTTTCCACAAGGCGAATCCCTCCTGATCGGGGTGTTATTCCTCGGCCCGCCAGGATTTTCTACGGTTATTAATGTTTTTTTGGACCGGACTCGATTATGAACCAAAGGCTGCCAGCCGGGATGCTTTTTCCGCTATGGATTCCCGCTGGAGCCTTTCCGCTTCATCAAGTTCTTTTTCAGCTGCCTGGATTATTCCTTCAACAGTCTCGTCTTTCCATGCTGAATCCGGGGCTGCTTCCTGGATAATGGCCAGCAGCCGCGACAACTCCTGCCGGGCCGGTTCCGCGGTTCTGCCGCCAATGGCGACAGCCCGGGCATAGGCATTAACGGCTCCCGCCGGCCTGTTCAGATTGCTGTAGGCATGGCCGAGCCTGAGGCTGGCAAAGGCATGCCTGGGGTCATGCTGGAGAGCGTTTTGCAGGTAGCCCAGGGACCTGGTCAGGTTGATTTCCTTCTTTTCGGGATCCTGCTCCGCATAGGTCAGGTAGGCCCTGCCGAGCGAGTAGTTGGCTTCGGCTTCCAACCTCTCCAGCTGGGAATACCAGTCTATGGCGATTGACTCATCGGGATCGGGGAGGCTTTTGACAATCTGCAAGGCCCTTACCGCTTTTTTAACAGCGTTTTCCGGTTGGTTGCCCTCAGCATAGATAAATGAGAGATGGACCAGCAGATCCGGGAGCTCGGGAATTCCTTCCAGGGCCTTTTCTCCATGATTTATGAACGCTTCCTGGTTATTGGTGCCCAGGTAATAGAGGGCCAGGAGGTGGTGCACACTGAACACCAGGTCACTGTCGGGATAGTCTTCGAGAAATTGCAGGGCCAGTTCGGAACGGCTCACTGGATCGATCGTTGATGATATTTCATTCCAGGCAAGGACATCAGGGGTCACTGCATCCTGGGTTTCAAAGTCCTGCCCGGCCCGCAAGCTGCCGGTTATGATCACAAGCAAGAATAAAGAGGTCAGGGTTAGGATATGTTTCATGGTCGTTATCTATTCCTTAGGATTTTCAATTTTATAGTTCAAATGATTTCCTCTATTAATTCCGTTGTTCCAACGGAATTAATTAGATTACTCCGGGAGTTTACTTAGAAGGAATTCCGCTTCTTCCCGGGACTCTCTGAGGTCTCCCTCCATAGAAAGGACCTGGTCAAAGTTTTTGCGTGCTTCCTGGTAGAGGCCTTCGGCTGCATTTATCCTCCCGACCTGGATTAGTGAATGGGCATGGATCCATGGTTCAAGACCCCGGGAATCAATTACCTTTAAATGAAACTCCCTTGCCTTTCTCCAGTTTTTCTGCCGGGAGGAAATCTGGGCAAGGTAAAAGAATGCCTTGCCGTTACCAGGGTCCATGTCCAGCAGTTTGTTCAGTTTATCGCCAGCGGTGTCAAGGTCCCCGGAAGAAATAAGAGCCGCCGCCTGATCCAGCAGATCCTGCTTTTCCCGCTCTATTTGCCTGAGCCTGACCTGCTCTTCGAATTCAGCTTCTTCCTGTTCGATCCTTTTCTGAATCAGCTCAACCTCTTCCAGATCCTTTCTGATCTCTTCTTCAGGAATGTCAGAGAGTATGTTTCCCAGGAAAAGGGGCAGGGTTACGGCTTTATCGGTATTGGCTTCAAAAAAACCGAGCCTTCTTTCAAAGTAGGGACAGAGAATCATTCCCCGCTGGATAAGCTGCATTTTGCGGAGGTCTCTGTCTTCTTCCGATTTCTCACTGTCCGGATGCATCCGGTAGAGTATTGATTCAATCAATGATTCAGTAACCAGCAGCTCGTAATTATTCCAGAGATCTTTGGGAAAGAGGGGCTGTTTGCGGGAAGCTTCCAGGAATTTTTCGGATTTTGCAAGGTTCTCCGCCTGCTCCGCCACCAGCGGATCAAGCAGGAAGTGCAGGTACTCATGCTGCAGCTTGATGTAGTTGCCTTCAGGGTTGTCCGTAGGGCCGACAACAATGTAATAGACATCTTCAACGTTGCGGGCGTTGACAATATCCTGGTAGGCCAGCAGGTCTGGAATAATTACGATATTCCGGTCAAAATAGACTCTGGCCGGAATCCTGAAATAATCAAGGGTCTCACGGATCATCCTGTTGACGATCGGACGGTATTGCCGCAGTTCCTGTTGATACAGCGGCTGCACTTCCCTCCAGAGCTGTTCGAGTCCGGCACTGACGTAGAAATCATTGAGCAGTGTTTCGAACCCCCTGATCACATCAATTCCGTGAGGGGCATTGACAAGCTGTTCCTGGTATTCAAAATCGGGAGGCCCGCCGAGCAGGAGCGCCAGGGAAGTGTAGGCGGCGTGAGTGGTTTCAGGCGCCCAGAGATTGGTGGTCTGGTACTGGAGCCTCAGTTCGGTAAATGTTGAGGCCGGGAGTTGCGAAATCTTTTCCCTGACAGCAGCCCTGACACCCGAGACTTCCTTTCCTTCAGTTTCAAAATCATATCCGGCGGCATTAAGCGCAGCCATAACCACGAAAATCCGGATGTCAGTCTTGAAATCAACATTAGCCAGGTCCTCAATATCGTCTTTCAGGGCTATAGCCGGAGTATCCTGGCCCCGGACAGGGATAATCCGGCAGCTCATGCCCACCAGGAAAATGAGGGCGCAGGTGACCATTGATTTGGGGTTGAAGATATTTAACATATTTGATCCAGAAGCCATATTATCTGAAATCATCCGGTCAGATCTACATATTGGGAATTTCGGGATGCTTCAACTTTTGGAACTTGATTCTGGTTGATTTAATCCTTGCCAGCGAGACAAGGGCGATAAAGTAGGCTGAAACCGCCAGGACCAGCGACATCACAACCGAACCGACAAAGGCGGGAATCAGCAAGATCCGTTGGGAGATAATCCAGTTTAAAAATTCCATGCTGAGAATTTCCCGCAATCCTGACGGTGTTGGAAATGTTATACCCGGCATTTTAAGAATAATGGTTCCAAGCCAGGTGGCAAACGCATAGTAAGGCGGAATCACCCACGGGACATTGAGGAAATTTCCGATCATCAGGGCCGGTTTGTTCAGCCTGGTCAGAAAACAGAGGAAAACGGCTATTACTGTATGCAATCCCAGAAAAGGTGAAAATCCTACCAGGACTCCAACGGCAAAGGATAGTGCGATGTGATGGATGCCCTCTTCCAGTTCAGCCAGGCCCTGTGATGTCTGTTTCAGGCTATATGCATACCGTCCCTGTTTTTCGGCAACCTGTTTTTCTGTCTCTGACACTGCCACAATCTCGGAAGGAATGGGTTAGAGCCCTTTTAATAATAATATTCCTGAAAATTATCGTTCAGTAAATTCTACTAATTTTTAAAGACCGGTTCGGCGAATTTCTTATTCCTCTCACCGCTGTTCCGGGTAATCATTCGCGAACGGGCCTAGTTTTTGGCAAGCAGCTGGTTGAGTTCCTGCATGAACTCCTCGACACTCTTGAAATCGAGGTAAACCGAAGCAAATCGTACATAGGCAACCTTGTCCAGGGCACGCAGTTGCTGCATTATTATCTGGCCTATCAGCGAGGAAGGAATTTCCCTGTCTGCCGCGTCAGCCAGGCGTTTCTCAACACTGTCAATTATGCCGTCAAGCTGTTGAGTGGAAACGGGACGCTTTTCACAGGCCCTGAGGAGACCCCGGAGGATCTTTTCCTTCTGGAAGGTTTCCCTGTTCCCTCCTTTTTTAATCACCATGAAGGGCAGGTGCTCAGTTTTTTCATAGGTGGTGAATCTCCGCCTGCAGTTCAGGCATTCCCTTCGGCGGCGAATATGGTCACCTTCCCTGCTTTCGCGTGAATCAACCACCTTGTCTTTTCGATGATCACAGTATGGGCATTTCATGGCATTTGCTTTAAATTATTAATTGTACCCGGAAAGCAGGGTTTATGCACCATGGACAGGTATTCTGGAGCTTCGTTTCCGGGCCTTCCGGTTAAGGCCCGGTGCGGAGGGATATTGACCAGGGACCAGGATCTACCGGCAAAACGGTGTTTTATGAAAAACTTTGTAATAACTTGTAATAACATTGGTTAGATTGAACATTTCTACATCAGTATCCGTTTTCCTAGATGAAGATTGAAAATGGATTTGAAAGATTCGGGGATTCTTAATTGCAGGCTTCAGACGTTAATCTGGTAAACCGTTGTCTAGAAGGTGACTCCCAGGCATGGGAGGTGATCGTCAGGGCCAACACGGGAAGGCTGCTGAATATGGGATATCAATACATTGGAAGTTATGCCGTTGCTGAAGAACTGGCCCAGGATGTTTTCCTGAAGGTATTCCAGAATCTTTCGAGCTTTCATCCTGAGACAGGTTCACTCAAGAGCTGGATCTTAAGGGTGGGGAGAAATCATATTATTGATTATTACCGGGCTCACAAACGGGAAAAAAATGTTGCCGGGAGTGAGGAACTGGAAGTGCTTGACCTGAGCTGCGACACCAAGAGGGACACCCCCTTCGATAATTTATATCTCAGCGAAAAAGCAGAATTTCTCTACTCGTTGCTGGGGATGCTCTCTCCGGAACTAAGGGAAGCTGTAATCCTTCGCGATATTGAGGGATTGACCTACCAGGAAATAGCCGAAAGGATTGAGATCCCGGTAGGAACAGTAAAATCAAGAATAAACCGGGGCAGGATAGAGCTCTCCGGAAAAATGCGGGAAGCAAAAAGCGATCTGGTGCAACCATGAAGTGCTCGGAATTTGAAGGATTACTGTCAGAATACCTGGACAATGAGCTTGAAAAGCAGGCCGGGAAAGAGATGGAGAAGCATCTTGATTCATGCATGGCCTGTTCGGCCTTGCTCCAGGAGGTGTCTGAGCTTCGGGATGCGCTTAATGATTTTCCCCGGGTGGAGCCAAGTGAGCATCTTATCCGGTGTATTCTGGACCGCACTTCAGGGAAAACCAGGGAAGCGAGCGGAAACTGGGTTTCGATCATGGCCTGGTTTAAACCGGCTTTTACGCAGAGGCACCTGTTTGCAACCTTGATGATACTGGTATTTTTCTCCTTCGCCACTAACATGATTGGCCCTGAATTTACTGCCTCGGGACAGTCGGGACTCCATCCAGCGGTGTGGGGAGAGCATGTAACTACATTTTCAGGCAACCTTTACAAAAAATGGCGGGAGTTCAATTCACTGAAACAGCGCGTTGGAGATGAGATCTTCCTGCTCAAGGATAATCTGCTGGGCCGGCTTGATTATCACCTGACAATGGCCCTTTTCAAGAGTTATGAAGAATCCGTCAGAGAAGAGACGGCCGGATCTCCGGCTGATAAGACCGGCCGGGCGACTGAAGACACCAGGAAATAAACGAGTCTTTAAAGTATTTAAATAGAGGAGAGTAAGCATTATGACTACGCAATCAGAAACCGGCAATGTGAATTATCCGCCACCGCCGCCTCCCAACCGGGAAAAGACCAGCAATGCAACCAAGGCCGCTTTGTGCGGGGTTATTCCGGGAGTGGGGGCTGTATATAACCAGGATTACATGAAGGCTGTTGTTCATCTGGCTGCCTTTTCCAGTCTCTGCATCTTTGCTGAAACAAATGGTATTTTCGGCCTCATTGCTTTCGTGTTTTATATCTATACGATATTCGACGCATACCGGTCAGCCCTGGCTCCCGGGAAGAAGAATGAGTTCAGCTCCGGGCAGATGAACATGCCTTTGTGGGGAATAGTGTTGATCCTTTTGGGCGTGATTTTTCTCCTGGACAGCCTTGATGCGATAAGCCTCAGGTCAGTTACGAAATTCTGGCCCCTGGTTCTTGTGTTTCTCGGCTGTTACCTTGTGTTTCAGTATTTTATTGCTGAGAAAAACGGACGCAAATTGCCGGGGGCCGGTCCATCTGCGCCTGGACCTGCTGCAGAGGAAGCCCCTCTGCAGACCCGGAACACGCGGAGTGATTCCAGCCAGGAGAATAGTCCATCGGCCGGAGAAAATATTCCTGCTGATCAACAGCACAAGGATGAATAATATGAGCAAACGGAGCTTAAGTACATTAATCGCCGGGATTGTGCTGGTGGGCCTCGGAAGCCTTTTCCTGGCAGTTAATGTCTACCAGGTTGATATCGACTGGTTCATGGCGATTAAGTTGATTCTGCCTGCTCTTTTTATCTGGGCGGGGGCCCTGAAGCTGTGGCGTCATTTCACCTGGACACTGGAAGAACTGGAACAGAGGCCCGGGAAAGCCGGATTGCTCAGCGGAATATTCTGGCTTTCCCTGGGAATCGTATCAGCAATGGCGGCCTTTTCCCTGCTCGATTTTCTGCTGACTGCAGGTATGTACTGGCCGGTGATCCTGCTCCTGTTCGGTATGGGTAAAATAGTCGATTTTTTTCGGATGAAAGAGATTTCAAGGTCAAATCTCACTGAAATAACCGGAGTCATTTTCATCATGCTCTTCGGCCTTGGCTGTATGAAGCTTCACCAGTTGAATGTGCTGGTTCTGGAGCAGGATCCTTTCTGGAACCGTATTCCTGAAATACTGGGGATCGAGGAGCTGATGGATCCCCTTGTTGAACACTCTATAACCCGGGATTTTGAACTGGAGGGCGTCACCGGGATTGAGGTGCGAAACTCTTATGGAGATGTCACGGTGGAGGGCTCCCCGTCTGCAGGAGGGATGGTTTCGGCTGAACTGACAGCCTCCCTGCGGGAAAAAGATGAAGACCTGGCCCGGTCGATGCTTGACCGCGTCAAGGTCGAATTCAGGGAGGAGAACGGCCTGCTGCTCGTCAATGCCAACAGGGGGGATCTTAAATCTCTGGGTAAAAGGATCAATACTTCCATCAGGCTTCGCGTTCCCGTGGATATGAGACTTGATGTCCATAACGAATTCGGCGGCATAGCAGTTTCCGAGATGGATAATGACTGCAGCCTTACCGCCAACAAGGGCGAAATCCGGGCATCTTTCATTGAAGGGAATCTGCAGGTGAAAAGCTATTCAGAAGCAGTGAGCGTGCGGGGAATTGCCGGAGATGTAGACATAGATGCGAAGTTTTCCGATGTGGATATTGAAGATGTCAATGGAAGCGTGTCAGTTGCTTCGAGCCATAAGCCGGTCAGGGCGGTCAGGGTCAAGGGTAATCTGCAGGTGGAAAACCGCCACGACTCTGTTGCGGCGGAAGACGTATCCGGGACTGTAGATATCAATAATCCCGGGGGAGAGGTGGGCCTCTCCCGCATAGCGGGCAGGATTAACGTTGTCAATTCCAAGGGAGACGTGGATATTTCCGCGTCATCCGGCCCGGTAAACCTTTCCGCTGCCTACGGGGATGTCAGGCTTACGGATCTCGAAGGTGAGGTTGAGGTTACGGCCAGCCATGCCGGAATCAAGGGCAGCGGCCTGAGTTCAGGCCTCACGGTCAAAGGCCGGAGTACGGAAATCAGCCTTGAGAACCTCGAAGGCGCCCTGGCCATTGAGACGAGCCAGAAACCTGTACATGTCTCTGATGCCCGGGGACCGGTCGATATCCAGAATGACCTGGGCGAAGTCGTCCTGGTTCTTCACCATAATCCGGAATCGGATATCAGGATAGAGAGCCGCCAGGGGGACATTCAGATTAAACTCCCTTCCGGAGCGGCGTTCGCAGTCGATGCGCGGGTGACAAACGGAAAGATTGTTTCTGATTTCGGCTCTGCTCCGGACCAGGATGCCAGGGGGGATTCCGTATTTGAGGCCCTGATTGGGTTGGGAGGGCCCGGGGTCAACCTTCTTACTTCAGGCTCGACAATTGAGATCAGGAGGGTTCAATGACTATCAGCAGAATGCTATTGATACTTGTTCCATCCGCCTTCCTGCTGGCCGGATGTGTCTCTGGACTGGATGAAATTGCAGGTGATTTCGACCCGGCCCATTTGTCCCGGGAAGAACCCCTGGAGGGCGCCGGCCAGCTGAATGCCAGGGTAAATCTGGGGCTGGGAAGCCTGAAGGTGGTCAAGGGCAGGGAGGCTGTGCTGTTTGACCTGGATATCGACTATAACGGAAACCAGGACAAGCCCGAGGTTGAATTTTCAAGGAGCGGAAACAAGGCGGAGCTCCGCGTTGACCTGAAAGGCCGGAAAGGATCCGGATGGTGGGGGGACGATAACAAGATCGATCTTTCGCTTTCCCCGGAGGTTGATCTGGACGCCGGGTTCATAACCGGGGTTGGAGAAAACATAGTTGACCTCACGGGATTGAAGGTTGAAAAGCTGGAGATCATCAATGGCGTCGGCAACACCGAAATCTACATGGATGAAATAAACAGGACCGCTTGCAGAGTGCTGGAAGTGACCAATGGAATCGGACACCTGGAGATGACCGGGATTGGAAATTATGCCTTTGATGATTTCCGCTTCAGCGGAGGAATCGGAGACAGCTCCCTTGACTTTTCCGGCGAGTGGAGGGCTGCCGGAGATATCGACATCAAGGTCGGGATGGGATCCCTCAAGGTGATGGTCCCCCATGACCTTGGTGTGAGGATAAAGAGTTCCAAGAGTTTTCTCAGCAACTTGGATATGCCCGGATTTGACCAGGTGGGCAATGAATTCCTGAGCGAAAACATTAATGAAGCTGAAAAGGAAATTGTAATCAGGCTGAATACCGGAATCGGGGATGTGCGCTTCGTGAGGCAGTGACCGTTTCCTGAACGTGGGGGACAGCAAAATCCAGGACCGGCTCCTGCGTGAACCATGGGGCCCGACTACCACTGAAATTCCGTCCGCCACGGCCAAGGCCGGGCTTTCCTGAGGCTTTGGCCTGGGAACAATTGGGCTAAATTAATTTTTGCGCGAGCAGTTCCGAGATGATATCGGCCAGTTCCGCGGTTTTCTCCGCCATTTTTTCCATGTTCCTGTCAAAATGACGGTAGAATCCCAGCATGCCGGATTGTCCGGTATCAGAGATTATTTTGGGGGCGATGCAGGGAATCCCGAAGCTGGCGGAAATCATCATTGCCGCCGCGCTCTCCATGTCACAGAGGGATGCCCCGGTTTCCCGGTACAGCTTCAGCCGGGAGGCTTCCCTGACCACCGGTTTCCTGACCGTTA
Organism: uncultured Acidobacteriota bacterium; assembly: GCA_964579015.1. GTDB lineage: Bacteria > Acidobacteriota > UBA6911 > RPQK01 > JAPXNP01. The sequence continues at coordinate 16,323 of CAZOGT010000032.1, forward strand.
AGCCCGTTTCCTTCACCGGTATTCCGCGTTCCAGCA
>CAZOGT010000033.1:0-16095 GCA_964579015.1 uncultured Acidobacteriota bacterium
GGTTTTTGCTGATGCCGCCATGTACCACAAGGATCTCAGATGGTCACGCACGCCGGAGGACGTCTTCCGAAAGGTGGGCACGGTATCCCTGCCCAGCCGTCCCCTGGTGGAGTATGCCCTGACTACTCCCGGGGTACACACCCTGATTATCGGGATAGGCCAGATTGACGACGATCCCCTGAACTGCCAGCTTGTGCAGAATTTTTATGCTGCTCAGATCGAATCAAACGGCCTGACTGATGATGAGCGCAGGGGTATTGAACAGCATGCGGCCAGGGTCAAGGACGGGAAGACCAATTATTTCCAGATTGAGCGGGAAGAGATGAGTCCGCCCCGTGATCTGCAGCTCACTGAAGGTGAAGGCAAAGCGAAGCTTGCCTGGCAGACGGCCTATTCCGACCAGGAGCCTATTGATTATTATGAGATTCTCATCAACGGAGAGAAGGCCGGGCAGGTCAGGCATCAGCCCCAGGTACTCAAGAGCAGGCCTTTTGTTTTTGAGGGGGAAATCAAGAAGGGTTCGGAAGTTGTTGTGGCTGCCGTAGATGCCGCCGGCAACCGCAAGGAAGCCTATTTGGCGTAACGCCTGGGTGGCTGGGCCGTATGATCCGGAAACGCAAAGGCACAGGGACGCGATGACGCAGGGGAAACCTGTAATGGTCTTCGTTTATCCGGGCCTTTGCGCCTTTTCCGTTAAAAACACTTACCAGGGAACCGGTTACATAGGTTGAATCCCCCGTCAACCCGGAGGATCTCTCCGCTTACAAAGTTGTTCTCCAGGAAAAAATCTACAGCCTGGACGATTGGTCCGGTGCCCCCCCATCTTTTCAAAAGGGTCTGATCTACCACAGCCTGTGCTTCTTCCTCGGTTTTGTCAGGCGGGGGAATTATGGGTCCCGGAGCAATGACATTCACCCTGTTTCTGCCGCCCCGGAACTCAAGGGCGAGGGCCCAGGCCAGGTGCCCGAGGTCCCTTTTAGCGAGGGTGTAGGGATTGATTTCTCTTCTCGGAGCCCGGCCTTCCATCTGCCGGAGGCCGATTTTTCTGACGGCATCCAGGCCGATTCCAGTGATGCCTCCTGCTTCGGAATAAGGGTCAAGGATTCCGGGATCCATGTAGAGAAGGCTCCTGGCATCGGAGAAGAAGATAATGCTCAGGTCTTCCGCGGGATTGTCTTGCTCCCGGAGCAGTGGAAGGGCACTGTTTCTGGCGGAGTAAAAATTAGAGAGATAAAAATTCCAGTCTTCGTTTCTGATCCCCATCCCGTTTTCCCATCTCTGCCAGTCCTGCCGTTCGCCGGGATATCCGGAGGCAATGCAGACCAGGGCATCGGCCCGGCCGAAGTGTTCCAGAGAACCGGATATGAATTTTTCAGCTTCTCCGCTTTCAGCGATGGAAGCGTTGATTGCCAGGAAAGCGTCCGGGCCCAGCTTCTTGGCCAGCCGGAGGGCAGTTTTTTCCGAACCATGCCCTTTCCGGTAACTTGCGGCTATTCTCCATCCTTTCCCGGCCAGGTGTTCCGCCACTGGAATGCCAATCCTGCCGATTCCGGCCAGCAGTGCAGCTTTCTTTCCCATCCTAGTGTTCCCTGATGAGGTTATAGAATTTGAGCTCCATTTCCCTGTTTTTCAGGAATACCCCCCTTACCGAGCTGGTGGTGGTCCAGGAATCCTTCTGTTCCACTCCCCTCATCCTCATGCAGTAGTGGGCTCCCTTGACAATGATGATCACGCCGAGAGGAGCAATATGGTCGGTGATCTCATTGACAATTGTTTCAGTGAAATCTTCCTGGAGACAGGGTTTTCTACCCATGAGTTCAATGATCCGGGCCAGTTTGCTCAGGCCCAGGGCTTTGCCGTCAGGGATATAGCCGATAGTCACTTCGTAACGGATCGGGAGAAAATGGTGTGGGCACATGGAAAACACGGTCAGGCCTTTTTCAAGGACAATTCCGTCGTAGTGGGTGGGAAAAGAGGTTTTAAAGATGTCGTGGATTTTCTTGTCCACCTTTTCCAGGCCGGCGAAGATTTCAGCGTAGCTTTTGGCAAACCGGCTCGGGGTATCGACAAAATTCTGATCGTTCATATCAAGGCCCAAGCCTTTTTCCATTATTTCCCGGAAGCTCTTCTCAATGACTGCGGTGTTTATGCGACTTCTATCTTTCGTTTCCATTTCTTGCTCCTTATCTGGTCAAAAATTTCGTCCACGGATTCCCGGACAAAGGGATAGAGGTGATAATCGGGGTCAATGATCTCCCCGTTGAAGGCCACAATGTCCAGGTCAATGGTCCGGGGCCCGTGCTTGTTGGAGGTCCTGACTCTCCCCAGTTCAGCCTCGATTTCCTTGAGCCTCTGGTTTAGAACCGGCTGGGTCAGGTCTGTCTTGATATAGAAGGCTCCATTGAGGAATTCCGGCTGATCTGAAAATCCCTGCGGCTCGGTCCTGTGAAACGAGGACACGCTTATGAGGGATTTCGTCCCGGCCAGGATACCGGCGGCTTTGGAAACATTTTGCAGGGGATCAATGTTTGATCCTACTGACAGAATGACCAGGTTCATTTCCTTTCCCGGGACAAAACGATTGACACCGAGTCGGCGAAGCGCAGGGCATGGGGTTTGTCCAGCTCCACCCTGGCTTGCTGAACTTTATCATTCCGCATTACGATATCAAGGATATGGCCGGCCAGCCGTTCAAGAAGGTAGAAGCTGCTGTTTTCCACGCTGTCCACTATCGCGTATTTGATTTTTTTGTAATCGGCGCTGTCTTCGACATTGTCGGTATTGACCGCGGTTTCGTCGGGGATAATCATTTCCAGATTGACCAGGATGTCCTGTTTCTTTTCCCTCTCCCAGTCCTGAAATCCGATGAATGTCCTCAGGTGAAGGTTTTTGATTTTAATGATCATTACAGCAATCTCCCTCCCTCTCGAAATTAAGCCTTAACACAAAGGTACATCTATCAGGCGGAATAGACAAGTCGGAACCGGTATCGAAGAAATGATGAGCCGGCACGTAATCCTTGAGGTCCAGGCAGCCGGACGGGGAATCGACCCCGATAGCCATACCGACCGCGACGCCGGGATGGGATGAAAAGAGTATGGTATTGTAATGACATGAAAGATTTACTGGGAACCGCAAAGAAGGCGGCTCTGGAAGGCGGAAAAGTACACTCCAGATACGTTGAACAGGGCATGGAAATCGGGGAGAAGTCGGGCTCCTATGACCTTGTCACCAATGTTGACTTTGAAGCAGAAGCGAAAATCGTGTCAGTAATCAGGGATGTCTTTCCGGACCATAACATCCTGGCCGAGGAAGAGCGGTATGCGGCAACTGAATCGGAGTATACCTGGATCATTGATCCCCTGGACGGGACCAACAATTTCGCATCCGGCATTCCGATTTTCTGTGCTTCTGTTGCCGTCGCGCGCAAGGGAAAGGTTGTGGCGGGGGCCATATACGACGTGACCAGGGATGAGTTGTTTTATGCCGCGGAGAACCAGGGAGCTTTTCTTAATGGCAAGGGCATTGAGGTCAGCGCTGCTGAGAGCCTTTCCCAGGCTATTCTTGCCACCGGATTTTTTTATGACCGGGGATCGAATATGCGGGATACCCTTCGGAACATCGAGAGGTTTTTTCTGGCCAATGTCAGGGGCGTGAGGCGGCTGGGCGCTGCGGCCATAGATCTGGCTTACGTGGCTGCGGGAAGGTTCACGGGTTTCTGGGAATTCAGCCTTCATCCCTGGGATTTCGCGGCAGGGAAGCTGATCGTGGAGGAGGCCGGGGGGAAAATTACAGGTGTACATGGGGAAGAGCTTCCGATGGAGAGTCATTTTGTAGTGGCTTCCAATGGGCGTATTCACGAGGTCATGCTTGAAATCCTGAATTCAGGGGGTTAATAACCAGGGGAGATATTTGCAATGAAGATCCATGCTTTTCTGCTTCCATTTCTTTTCACAGCCGCTTTTTTTCCGGCGGGATGCCGGCCGGGAGAAAGGGCGGATTTACCGGGAACCCTCCAGGTCTCCTGCACCACGGAACGTGAAGCGATCGGAGGCGAGCCGGGCCGGCCTTTCAGCCCGGCTGTCAGGGTTACCAGGACCTGCACCCGGGATGGTGTTGCGGAAATCATGGGGGAGACGCTTTATGTGTCGGGACAGGTTGGAACTGATCCCGGAAGCGGCGAGAGGGTTTCCGGGGGAATAAAGGCTGAAACCGTGCAGGTGCTTGAGAACCTGCAGCGGGTAGTGGAGTCGGCTGGATTCAGCCTTTCAGACGCGGTTCGCTGTACGGTCTACCTCGTGGACATGGGTGATTATGACGCCATGAACGAGGCTTACCTGGAGTTTTTCCCGGAGAGCCCTCCTTCCAGGGCCTGCGTGGGCGTTAAGGAGCTGGTCAGGGATTTCCAGGTGGAAATAAGCCTGGTGGCTGAGAAGTAGCCCGCATTTCTCACCGGTTTTCGTATCGAGGCGGCCTTCTACTCCTGCAGGAGTTCCCCGATTCGTTTTTCAGTCTCCTGTCGGCAAGCGGTTTTTTTTGCGTTTCGCATGCCAGAGGTAAGCCGCAACCAGGGCCCAGAGAGGGAAGACAATGGTCGCGACTGAGACAATATGCTTATCAAAGAGTCCCTGGGAAGTGGGAATCAGCCCCAGCCTGAACTCCTTGCGACTAACTGTTTTCGTGACGGTTTCGTTTTCATAGAATCCGGTTCCTGCCAGTGGATCAGAGGGATCGGTCTGCTCCTCGACCTCTTCAACTACTTCGAATTTCGTATAGTAGTCTCCCCCTGTAGCCTGCCAGGCCAGCAGGATGAATGCAGTTAAAACAACCGCGGTGATCAGGACCGTTTTTGTTTTACTTTCCATAGTGATCACGTTCCGGAGTCATGGCCGGCGCCATTAATTTTTTTCAGCCTGTGCCGGGGTGACGGTACTCGCGAAGAGGCTTACTTCAATGTCAATGGTTTCACTCACCTTGGCTCCAATGATTTCCATTCCTTCAGGGCCTGTAATGCCGAAATCGGCCAGTTTCACTGTGAACCCGGTCCGAACGGCCAGGAGATTTCCGGGCAGCCTGGTCCTGGTCTTTTCACTCTCCGGCAGGTAACTCAACCTGGCCACCATCTCTACCGGCCTGGTTATGCCGTGCAGAGTCAGCTCCCCTGATACGGTGAGTTCAAATGTCCTGGAAGATTCTGTTTCCCTGAGCAGTTCAGCATTGATCACTCTGTCAAGTTTCAGTCTGATATCAGGGTAGGCTTCGGCGTTGAGCCATCCTGCTGAGCGGATATGCTCATCCCGAAGCGGGATTCCGCTGTTAAGCGAACTGACAGGAACCGTGAACTCCGCCATGCCATTGGAGGTTGGTTCATCGGGATTGAAGGTGACGTATCCGGTGACCTTGTTGGTTGTTCCGACAATATCCTCGAGTGGCGCTTCACTTTTGAATGTTATGCTGTTGCGGTTTGCCGGATCATCTACAAGAAATTTCTGTTCTCCCTGGGCCGCAAGAAAAGATGTGTTGAGCAGGACAGCTGATATCAAAAGTATTTCAGTTGATTTTTTCATTAATCGATTTCCTTTCGTTCGCCCGGGATGAATGGAATAATCTACTCACTCTGGTGGCGGGCATAAACTTAGGAGGATATATTCAGTTTCAAGCCGAAAGGTTCCAGAGAATGGTAATTATTTTTGACGAAAGCCTGACCTCCCCGGACATGTAAGCTCCCGGCCTCAGAAGGAAGCCGGTTATCGGGCCAGGCGGAACAGTGAAGATCCTGCGCGAGGCGCCGGTTGCAGGCAAACTAATTAAAAGGATGTCATAATAACCTGCGGAATGGATGAAAAACTGGAGATTATTGTTCCTGTGTTCAATGAAGAGGATTGCATTGAGCAGGTAATCAGGGACGTTCATTCTTCCGTTCTTGCAAGAATTGCCGGCGCGCGGCTCCTGGTGGTCAATGATGGCAGCACTGATGCCACTCCGGAGATCCTTGACCGTTTAGCGGCTGAATTTCCCTCTCTCCTTGTCATGCACAAGAAGAACGGAGGCCATGGGGATGCCCTGCTTTACGGGCTGGATAAAGCAAGGGGAGACTACTTATTTCTCATGGACAGCGACGGGCAGGTCGACCCGGATGATTTCTGGCTTCTCTGGGATAAACGCCGCGAAGCAAAGCTGGTCTGCGGATATCGCAGTAGAAGGAACGACCCTTTGCACCGCCTTTTTCTGTCACGCCTTCTTCGCCTTGGAAGCCGCCTGCTTTTCGGGAAAAGCTGCAGTGACGCCAATGTCCCTTTCAAGCTGATGGCAAGAGATTTCTGGGAGGGCGCCCGCCGCCATATTCCAGACAAATCCCTGACTCCTTCACTTCTGCTCCCCTTGTACGCATACCGGGCCGGAGCGGCAGTTGCGGAGATTGAAATAAGGCATTTGCAGCGAAAAACCGGGACCTGCCATATCCGTTATTTCAAGCTGCTTGTTTTTTGCCTGCATGCCTTTGTTCAGCTTCTGGCATTCAGGTGGAGGCTTGTGGGGGTTGGGCGCTGTTCACGGAAGGACCTGGAAGATGCCTGATTTTTTAGACTCCCCGCCGGGAGAACAGGTCCCGGAAGTTGAATCCAGGGCTCACCGCTCCCGCCATGTCTCCTGGCTGGTCTTTTGGATTCCTGGAATGCTGGTCTTTGTTTCGTTTACGCTGCTGCTTTACCAAGGCGGTGTTTTCCAGGACTGGTAGGAAATGCTCACTGAACCCTGGCTGATCAACCAGGGCTTGAAGCACTATTCTGATATTGCAACCCATCACGCTCCTCTCCTGACGGAATTCCTGGCCCTGCTGTACCAGGCCTGCGGAAGCGCCCCCGGGGTGAGGATGGTGCTGCTGTTCCTGACATCTTTAATTACGGCAATCCTGCTGGCCAGGGCTGCCTGCCGGCTGGCCGGACCCGGGGCCGCCTTGTTTTCCATTCTGCTTTTCACGTTTCTCTGGCCTTTCTATGGAGGGATGAACTTCTGGTTTGACAGTTTCCTTCCGCTTTTTTACCTGGCCGCATTTGTTTTTCTGACTGAAAAAAGATCATTTGGTTTCGCCTTTTTTTCAGGGATGGCAATGGGATTGGCCTTTCTGGTTAAGCAGCATGGCGGAGTGGTTGCCCTGGTCGCGATGGCCATGATATTGATGAGGCCGGGAAGAATAGGTGTCCGGGCCAGGGAAGCTGCCTGCTTTTCAGGGGGCGTTATGCTGCCGGTGGCTGCAGCCGTTTTCTGGTATGCGTATACCGGGCAGCTGGGAGATGCTTTCTACTGGACTATTTTGTACAACCTTTCGGACCATTATGTTTCCATGGGCTCTGTGCGTCCGCCTGCCGGAGAAATCGTCCGGTTGTTAATACTGGCCGCCCCGGTACTCTACTTCACTGGATCCGCCCTTGCGGCCGGGGGCCTGCGGGAGCGGTTGACATGGGATTTTCTGCTGGCCGCAGTCATTGGGCTGTCTGCCTCCCTTACAGTGTACCCGAGGTGGGAACGCTGGCATCTGGCTCCAATGGTCCCGTTCCTGGTCCTTTGCCTGGCGGTTTCCCTTGGGGCAATGTTGTTGTCCGGGAGGTTCGGGGGTACTGTCAGTCTTGTGGCTGTTGGTGGTGGCCGCTGATGTCGGCACTTATTATCCCCCGTACATCATTAGCCGGGCGATTCCCGGGTTTACTGAACAGTGGCCGTTTCCTGCACACGGATTACCTGCCTGGGTTGATAAAGAGTTCCTCAGGTACTGGGAGGATATACCGGCGGTAGGGGAGGCCATAGGCCGGGAAACGGCAAGAGATGATCGGATCCTGACCTGGGGATTCGGCCTGGAGCGAATTCATCATGATGCCGGGAGGCTCCCGGCTGGAAGGTTTTTTTATGCACTCCCCTGGTTTTCCTGCCTGCCCGAGCTGCAGGAGGACGTGGCGGAAACCATCTGTAACCAGAGGCCGGCATTCGTGGTGGTGGCAGTCAAGCAGTATCCCGGAAATCCTGACCTCCCGGGAATCGGGATCAAGCTGGAGGAACAGGGTTATGAAAGGCAAGGAGAACTCAGGGAGCGATTTCCAGGAGTGGTCATCTGGAAGTCAGCGGGCCGGCCTTAACCCGCATTTCTCACCATCTTGCTGCTGCGTGGCGAAAACCGGCAGGAAATCCGGGCTGAAACGGCAGGAGCATACCCGGGAGCGGGATGGGGGGCCGCGGGAGGCCCCCGGCGAGGAAGGTTATGCAGGGAGTTTGAAGGTTTTTCTCACATAATCCATGTTTTTCCGGGTGTCCCCGATCAGGTCGTCATTGGGAGTGTTTGTTTCCAGGACATACCAGCCCTTGTATCCCGCTTTGTATAGCAGTTCAGCAGCTTCAAGCCAGGAGAATCCCTTGGGGCACTGATCTGACATCAGCTCAGGATTGTTTTTGACATGTACCTGGTGAATCCAGTCTTTCAGCAGGGGAATATCCTTGATTGGATCGTGTCCGTAGGCTTTGCAGTTGGAGGGATCAAAGTAGACCCCGATTGAAGGGGAACCTACTGCCTCAAAGATCTTCAGGTGATCTTCTCCGGAAAGGGAGGATTCAATGGAGACGACTACCCCCATTTTTTCCGCTTTTTCCGCCAGCACCTTGAATGAGTTGATGATCATGGTTGCTTCAGCTTCGTCCGACATGTCCGGAGCGTTGTCTCTGAAGAACGGGAGGAGGATGTTGTTGGTGCCAAGGTTCCTGGCCACTTCAATGGCATCCGCGACGCGGGCGACGCCCATGGGATTATTTTTAAACGGGGACCCCGGCCCCAGGTTGCCGATGGCGAGGGAGCAGATCTGGACTCCGTAGTCGAGAGCCGCATCCCGGAATTCCTTCTGGACCTCCGGTGATCGCAGGTGCAGGCTCCCGTCCTCGGGGTAGAGGATGCTCACCTGGATACCGTCCAGGCCGATTTGGCTGGCCAGTTTGATCTTTTCGATTACGCCCCGCTGCCCCAGGTTCCAGTCAGTCATTCCGATTCTCATGGGACGCTGTTCAAGATCGGCCTCAGCTGCCTGGGCATTTATCTCCAGTCCTGACGCGGCGGCAGCGGCAGCGGCCGCTGCCGCGGTGGTTGTAATAAAGCTTCTTCTCGATGTTTTCATGATATGGCCTCCATGCTCAGGATTTCCGGGACACGGGAATGCCCCGGGAGGTCCCGGGCATGAAAGAGTCCATGCCCGGGGGCCTCTATTTGTTCGTTACTGGATCATGACGGCAGGTTATGCTCCTTCAGGCACATAGGTCTTGCGCACCGGGGGAGTGTCCAGGATTTTTCGGGTGGCCGGATCGAAGGCCATGACCTTCCCGTAGCGATAGGAGTCGACCCCGAGCTTGATAGCTGTCATTACCTTGTATCCCCTCAGGACATCGTAGACTGGTTTCTCACGAGACTGGACACAGTTCACCCAGTCGTCCACCAGGCCGTCACTTTCTTCGTTTTCGATGATGACCTCGGTTTTGCCGCCGTTGGCCTCCTTGAAGGCATTTTCAAACTGCCTTTCCGCGATTATTTTTGCATATAAACGGGGGGCACGACTCTGCTGTGCGCCACTTGCCTGGTCACCCATGGAGTCGCCGGCGGGTGCCGGGCGGTCCATGAGTATCTCGAGGGTGCCCCAGTTTCCATAGACGGTGAGGGGCACGGACTGGGAATTGCCCATGCAGGAGATCATGTTTATGGTGTAGTCGCCCGGGAATTCCGCCATGGTCATGTAGGTATCTGGAACTTCCCGGTTCTTCTGCACATAGATTCCCCCGGCGCCGGTGACCCTTGTCGGGAATTCAAAGCCCAGCATACTGGACATGGCCCCGAGGCGGTGATAGAGGAGGTCAGTGGCGTTCCCTCCTGAGTAATCCCAGTATTTCCTCCAGCGGAAATACCGCTCCGCGCTGAGGGGAAGTTTAGGCGCCGACCCCAGCCACATATCCCAGTCGATATTTTTTTCGCTGAATTCGGCGTCGGGCCAAGGCTGGCTGCCGACTCCCGGGATCGGGTAGTCCCACATCCCGCTGTCGGTGTTACGGTTATAGCTGATCAGGCCCCAGAGAATTTTGCCCATTTTCCCTGCCTTTATGTAGTCGTTGACCAGCCAGTGCAGGCGGGTAGCGGGCCCGGAACCTCCGACCTGGAGAATCCGCTTGGTTTCGCCGACTATGTCGGTGAGTTTAGCTGATTCTTCTATGGTATAGGTCATCGGTTTTTCCAGGTATACGTCCTTGCCGGCTTTGCAGGCTTCGCTGGCGATCTGGAAGTGCAGGTGGTCGGGTACCACGACTACCACGGCATCAATGTCGGGACGGGCCAGCAATTCCCGGTAATCCTTGTAGGTGCTTTCCGCACCGGTCTGTTCCTGAGCGAATTTTAGCCGTGGCTCCCATACATCGCAGACTGCCGCGAAATGAATGTCATTGAGCCTTTCTTTCCGGGCCTTGAATCTCCGGATCAGGCTCTGGAACTGCATTCCGCAGCCGATAAACCCGATATTGATCCGGTCATTGGCCCCGGAAGCATCCTGGGCGGCACTGCTGCGGAACGGCGCGGCGGCGGCACCGGCTACCATCGAGGCTGTCACTACTCCCCCGGCGGCCTGTCCCAGGAAGGCCCTCCGGCTTGGAATGAAGTTATTTGGTTTTTTCGTCATTGCGAACTCCTTTAAAAATGATTGGTTGAATACTTCGGGCCAACCGGCCTGATTTTCTTTCAGTGAAACGCAATCCGGCTGTTTTGCGAGAGCCAGGGCTTAGAAAAGGTACTTCTTCAGAAGGTCTCTTCCTTTTGCAATCTCGTCCCTTCCACTGGATTCGATCCCGTACCATCCCCGGTAACCTGAATCATGGCAAAGCTTGATCAGTTTCGCGGTGCCCTCCTCAGTCGGCTGGTTCCGGTAGGACATGCCGCCCGCCCAGGGGAGCATCTTTTCAATGTAGGCATGGTTGTCGAAGTCATCAGAAGGGCTTCTCCAATCGGGATAGGATCCGAAATAGAGACTGTCCACCTCCTTCATCAGGTCCGCCATCCAGTCCGGGTCATTGGAGACCCCTCCATGATTTTCGATGAGGATGCTGATACCCGCGGGTATGGAATACTCAAGCATCATGTTGTAGGTCTCAGCCGCCCATTTAACGGATTCCTCCCTCGGGGGATTCTCGGGACCCCGGCAGTTGGTCCGTATGGAGTGGCATCCAAGGTAGTTGGCAATGTCAATCCATTTTCGATGATTGACAACGGTCTGCTTGCGTTCTTCCCTGGAGGGAGTGCAGGTCTCTCCTTCAGAGTCGACCATTATCAGGATCATTTCAACTCCATGGTCGTCAGCATTCTTCTTGAGGCTGTTGAGGTAACCGGCGGTAGGAGAAGCGAACAGGGTGTTAACGAATTCAATGCCATTGAGGCCGAAATCTTCACGGGCTACCCTGGGAAAGTCCAGGGTTGTCCACTGGCCGGCCCTGATTTCCTGGACCAGGGCCCACTGGGCCAGGGAAATGTCGTCTTTGACTGCCCTGGGTGTCGCTTTCAGGCTGTTGTTTCTCAGGGAGACAGCGGCCGCTATTCCCCCTCCGATAGCCAGGGACCGGGTGACAAAACCGCGTCGGGATAGTTCTTGTTTCATATTCTCCTCCCTGCCGGGAAAGTATGAATTCCGGCAGTCTTTTTCTGGTTAAAAATAAAAAAGTACATGCAGAAAGGAGCCGTAACTCCTGCGGAAGTCCGGGGCAACCGGTTTTTTTAAATCCCTGTACTCAGATTATATGTCCCTTAAATTTGAGGGGCAATAGAATATTTAACCGTTGCCCTGAAAAAAGGCTGGAGAGGGACCCGTACCGGGAGCCGTTTCTCCGGAGCCTCCTGCACCGGCAGGGTATCGATCCTTCCCCGCGGCATTCCGGGGGTCCATACAGTACAAAGCCCGGGCCCTGTTGCGGCCCGGGCTCTCTGCTGTTTGTTCAAAGGGTGATCAGAAGGAAAGGGAGCTTCTTACCCTTCTGAAATGCTCCCAGATCTTGCCGTCAGCGTCTTTTCTCAGCCTGCGCTCTCTTTGAGCTGCAATATCTTCAGGATCCATTTCGGGTCCCGTGTACTTGGCGTTTCCTTTGCCCCACTGGCTGGTGTGCTTGGTGGAAGCCTCGAATTTGAGCTCAGCCACATCAGTGATATCCACCTTGTAGTTTGCGTCTTCGGGAGAGGCACGGAAGAAGTATTCAATCACGGTGAAGGGCTGGAGATTCTCATAGATCAGGTGATGGGGAAAGTAGAGGTGGTAGGCTGCGGCGCGGGCCCCGTCGGTAGCTACCTTGGCAGCCATCCGGTGATCGGTTTTGTGCCACTTGACATATTTGTCTCCGGGATCAAAAGCGATAACAGCGTCCGGGCGGTACTTCCTGATGTACCTGCAGACCTTTTCGACCAATTCCAGTTCCGGGACATATTCCAGCATGCCGTCATCGTATCCTTCGAAAAAGATGTTTTCCTCCGGGATCCCGATCACTGCGTTGGCATTGATATCTTCCTGTCTCCGGATTTTGGCCAGCCTTTCACTTGTCATTTCAAGATCACGTGAACCTTTGTTTCCGCTGGTGAGGTGCACCAGGTAGACGGTATTTCCGTTCTTGATCAGCTTGGCCATCAGCCCCGATGAGCCGACCTCATCATCAGGGTGAGCCCAGATGCCCATGATGGTCTTGTTTCTCCATTCGTCGATATTTTCAGGATTCATCTGCCGTTCCTGGCTCCTGTCCATAATGGTCTGGGCCATGATCTGCGGCAGCATTATCATAGCGATAGCCAAAATAATAAAAAGAATGCGGGTTCTCATTTGTTACCTCCCTTGTTTCGTTAATAAAAAATGCGGAGTTGCTATAGTTTTTTAATTTTTATATTTTTGAACCATACTTTCCCCCCATGCTGTTGAAATCCAATATGGCCTGATCGGGGAAATTCCCTGAGAGGAAGGTTAAACTTGTTTTTTGTTCCGTCAATATTGAGATTTGGTTCCGTGTAGAGGTCAAGGTTGACGGTGGATACGACCTGGTCCCCGTTGAGTGATATGGAAATGATATTCTCCTTGCAGGTGATGACTGCCTGGTTCCATTCACCTGCCGGCCTTGCCATGTTGTGGCTGGGAGCTACCACGTCATAAAGGGCCCCGCAGCTGTGGGTAGCACGGATTCCGTCCACGGGCCGGGAAAATGAATCGATAACCTGCATTTCGAATCCTGACTGAACCGGGCTCTCGGTGTCGCCTACCCTGAAGAAGATTCCGCTGTTGCACCCGGACTCAATCTTGAAATCACATTTAAGGATGAAATCTCCATACTCCTCAGAAGTCCAGATCATGCCGCGGGATCCCATTCCCGCCTCTTCGGCATGGGCAATTGAATCCTCTGCGACTTCCCATGTTCCGGGGGTGGTCAGTGTCCATCCATCAAGCGTGGAACCGTCGAAAAGGAGTATCCACCCTTCATCCTGTTCCGCCGGGGAAAGACTGTTCTCCAGGGGATAATCGTTAGTGGAAGAGCATGCTGTGATAAACATCACCATTGAGAGTGCCAGAATTCTATACATTGGAATATCCTTTTTTCCGCGGACCCTTTGGCGGCGAGACTATGCAGTCCTTCGAATCTCCGGGTGGGAAGTGTGTAAATAATTGCTGAAAAAATGTTGTGGGTAAAAGGTCGGCTTTGTTCAAAATGGACAAAAAATCTCCTCGGTTTATTAAAAGTTTTTTAGTAGTTGATACATAAACCAATAATTAATGGATTATGTGGGGTTGTCTTGATCAAAACATTCTTTTTTTTTAAATAATTCCTTCGGGAATATGTACATTCATAAATCCCGGGTCTATCATGTTGGGACAGGACGCCTTCCGGAGTTGATTTTGAAAAAAACAGAGCATTTAGTCGACAGGTCAAAAGTGTTTCAACTGGGGAACTGGGTAGTTGAGCCAGCCTCCGGGACACTTCGCCAAAAAGAGGAAGTGGTGCATCTTGCTCCCAAGGTTATGGACCTGCTGCTGATCCTGGTCAGGAACCAGGGAGAAGTGGTTACCAAGGAGGAGTTGATCTCTTCTGTCTGGCCGGACACGTTTGTCGCTGAAACCGCCCTGACTCGCAGCATATCAGAGTTGAGGCATTCCCTGGCTGGAGGCTCTGATTCAGTCGTCTATATCGAAACAATCCCCAAGCGGGGGTATCGTCTCCTGGTAGAAGCCTCGGAGTATCGCGAAGAGAGCAGTTCCAGGTCCTGGAAATTTTTCGTTGCTGTGGGCGCGGCTGCTGTCATATTCTTCCTGGTGTTGCTGATTCTGTTCGGTCTTTTCCAATCAGACATGTTCACTCCATCAGCAGATCATTCCCTGGTGGTCATGCCTTTCGACAGATCGGGTGTTGACTCTGCATCAACGTTCCTCACCGTTGGAGTGGTTGAAATTGTAATTGAATCCCTCTCCAGAATAGAAGGGATTGATGTTAGTTCCGGGACTTCTTTGACTCATTTTGAACCGAATACCAGGGACTTGAGGGTTATTGCCGAATATATGGGCATTCAGAGCCTGTTGGAAGGGAGCTTTCATGAGGATTTGAATGGCATGACCATGGATGTGCGCCTGCTGGATACCCGGAGCAGGGATGTTCTCTGGAGCAGTAATTTTGGCCTGGACAAAGGGAATACTGAAGATGTTGCTTCTGAAATCACCGTCCAGGTTGCCTCCGTACTTGGCAAAAAGCTGGATACATCTGAGGTCCATGGAGATGCAGGCCTTTCAGCAGATAATTTTGAGGCACTGCAATACCGGCTGACGGCTGACTATTTCAGGAACAAGATCCCTGATTCAATGGAGATAGCAGCGGAGTATTACCAGAAGTCTATTGAGCAGATGCCTTCCTATGCCCCTTCTTACGCCGGGCTGGCCATTACCTACATGGGCCGGGACCGGTGGGGTGAGAACGAGGATTGGGCTTCGAAAGCGCAGGAGGCGGTTTCCAGGGCACTGGCTCTGGATAAGGAAATTCCAGAGAGTCATATTGCCAACGGAGTTTTTCTGCGAGTATACCGAAAGGATTTTCTGGCTTCGGAGATTGCTTTCAAGGAGGCCATCCGGCTGGACCCCTATCATTCCAACGCGCGGCGGGAGTATGCCCTGCTCCTGATGAGAAACCTGGGGAGGACCAATGAAGCCCTTTACCAGCTTACTGAGGCGACCCGCCTTGATCCGCTGCTGGAGCGGAATTACATCCATTTGTTTGAGCTGTACTGCATCAGGGGGGAGTATGACCGGGCCATGGAAACAGCCAGGCGGCAGTTTGACCTCAATCCGGTCAACCCACTTGCCGAGAGGAATATCGCGCTGGCCTATTTTCTGATGGGAGGCATTGAAGAGGCCAAGAGCTGGGCGGAAAAAAGTGTGGACCTCTATGATGTCTCTCTCAAGGACCTCTATTACTGGAGAAGCTTTCAGTTGCTGGCTTTAATCTATCTTGCCGAAGGGAACCATGATCAGGCCGAGACTCTCAGCCGTCGCCTGGAGGCGCTCTCTCCCGGGCATTCGGCCTCTTTGTCCCTGGCAGGGCTGACAGCTCTCTACCGGGAGGATTATCCGCAGGCCGCCTCCTTTTTCAGGCAGGCCCTGGATTTGAGGCCGGATGGATATATCTGGCCGACCGGAATCAGGTATTCAACATACCTGGCCTATGCACTCCAGGGCATGGGTAACAAGGAGGAAGCTCAAGATGCCCTGGAGCGCAGTTTCCGGTTGAACATCGAAAACAATCTGAATTCCTATGAACAGAATGTCTGGCCCCCCATGATTTTTCAGGATGAGCTTGCCGTCTATTGCCTCAAGGGAGAGATTGACGAGGCCATAAAATACCTGGACGGACTGGTGGAAAACGGATGGAAAGCGTGCGTACTGGTTGAGACAAACCCTCTTTTTAAAGATGCTTTCAGGGACCCGGAACTGCAGCGTTTATGCGAGGCCGTCAAAATTCGAAATGCTGAAATGCTGCTGCGGGTTGAAGTGGAGCGTATGACCCTGCGGTGACCTTGCGGCC
>CAZOGT010000034.1:0-15937 GCA_964579015.1 uncultured Acidobacteriota bacterium
AAATGGGCTGAATTGACGAGAACAGCCCCCAGGACGGCCCTTTCCGCCTCAAGGCTCTGCGGCATGGTTTTTGCCAGTGTGACATCATCAAGCATGATCCTAATACGATCTTAGATTGCCCCTGCAGTGAACACCAAATCTCCAATATTTGCAGGGGAAAAAAAAGGCGGGAAGCCTTTGACGCCGGCTCCCCGCCTGAGTTTGTCGATTATCATTTTGCGAACCCCGGGGTTCGTACAGGCTATTCGCTCTCTTCCACTTTCTTAGCTTCAAGCTCGGCGATGATCTTGTCGCTTTCTTCCCCGCGAGGGATCACTTTGGCTACCGGAGCATCAGCTTCAGGAACAACGGAAACAAAAAACTTTGCCTCGACTTCACTATGAGGACGAGCTTCAATCTCATAATTCCCGATGCTCTTGATGGGATTCCTGAGAATAAGCTTACGCCGGTCGAGGTTTATGCCATTTGCGGCCAGAATGTCAGTAATGTCTTTGGAAGTGACTGAACCAAAAAGGACGCCCGCATCACCAGACTTCCTGCTTATCAGCACGTGTCGGAGAGCCAGTTCCTGAGCCAGGATTTCAGCTTCCTCCACATACTTGGCTTCCTGCTTGGCCAGCAGGATCTTTTTCTGTTCAACCTCCCGGATGTTCCCAGGGGTGGCCCTTGTGGCCAGATCTTTCGGAATCAGGTAGTTGCGGCCATATCCGTCGGCGACGTTAACGATGTCACCGCGTCGGCCCAAACCATAAACATCTTCCTTGAGAATGATTTCCATTGAAGATTCTCCTTACTTATGAATTAAGAGTCGACTTCGCCCTTAACGTTGTACATAGGGCAAAAGGGCCAGGTGACGGGCCCGTTTAATCGCCGTGGTTAATTTTCTCTGACAGACCGCACAGGTCCCGGTAATGCGCCGGGGCATAATCTTTCCGCTTTCTGAAATGAAGCGGCTCAGATACCTGGAATCTTTATAGTCAAAATAATACTTCCCTGCGCAGAGCTTGCAAAATTTCTTGCCTCTAGCCATTTTCCTTCTCCTCCTCCGGCTTCTCTACCGGCTTTTCATCAGCTGTATCCTTGGATTCAACATCTGCCGGAACATCCTTTTTTGCAGCTGGCTCAGCGTCTTTTTCAGGGGATTTTTCTTTTTTGGCGGATTTTTTTTCAGCCGCATCAGTCTCAGCTTCCTTAACCTCAGGAGCCTTGGCTTTAGCCTTGGCCTTTGCCCTGGCAGGCTTTTCTTCTATTTCCCCGTCTGCAGGTTTTTCGGTCTCATCCTTTTCAGGCTCAGGTTTCCCGGTTGCCGCTGCCTTGGGCGCAGCCTCTTCAGTTTGAGGCTCTTCTTCCTCCTCTTCGCTGTCCTTGCGGAATTTGGCAGCCCTTTTCAAGTCCTCGTCTATACGGACGGTCAAAAACCTGATAACCGCATCATTAACCTTGAATCTTCTTTCAAGTTCAGTGACGGCATCCGCGGCTTCCTCTTCAATCGTGAGGATCGTGTAGTAGCCTTCCAGATACTTCTTAACCCTGAAGGCCAGTTTACGCTTCTCCCACTTATCAACATTAATTACTTCGGCCCCATGTTCCCTGGCAGCCTGGGAGTAAGTTTCAGCGTACTGCTCAACTTCCTCCTCTGTCAGGGTAGGAGCGAGAACGTATACAACTTCGTATCGTCTCATGGTCATGTTTTCTCCAAATTTACCGGTTAATAAAACCTTCAAGGGATTGGATGCAATCCAACCCCCTGAAGGACAAATGGTTTACAAGCTTATAGGTTCCCCGGATCATATCAGAAGAGGCGCAATCACCAGGGATACAATTGACATCAGCTTGATCAGGATATTCATTGAAGGCCCGCTGGTATCCTTGAAAGGATCGCCTACGGTATCCCCGACAACAGCGGCTTTATGGGCATCAGAACCCTTGCCTCCGAGATGGCCCTCTTCGATATACTTCTTGGCATTGTCCCAGGCTCCCCCGGCGTTAGCCATGAACAGGGCCATCAGAACCCCTGACAGGGTCGCCCCGGCCAGCATTCCACCCAGGGCTTCCGCGCCCAGGGAAAACCCGATCACGACCGGAGAAAGAACAGCAATCAGTCCGGGAAGCACCATTTCCCTTAGTGCGGCATTGGTTGAAATCGCAACACACCTTGCGGTATCAGGCTTGGCCTTCCCTTCCATGAGCCCGGGTATTTCCCGGAACTGGCGGCGCACTTCTTCCACCATCTTGAATGCGGCCCTTCCTACCGAAGACATGGTAAGGTCACCAAGGATAAAAGGAAGAATCCCGCCTATCAGCAGCCCGACAACGGTCATCGGCTGGATCAGGTTTATCGACTCAAGCCCAACGGTTCCGGCATAGGCGGAAAAGAGGGCGAGAGCCGTGAGAGCGGCTGAACCGATGGCAAAACCCTTGCCCATCGCAGCCGTGGTGTTACCCAGGGCATCAAGGCTGTCCGTGATTTTCCTGGTTTCCGGACCCAGGCCGCTCATTTCCGAAATACCCCCGGCGTTATCCGCGATAGGCCCATAAGCGTCAACGGACATGGTCACACCCACCGTACCAAGCATTCCTACCGCGGCAATACCAATTCCGTAAAGGCCTGCCACATGATAGGAGACGAGAATCGCAGCGCATATCATCAATACAGGGGCAGCTGTCGACTGCATTCCTGTTGCGAGTCCGGCGATAATGTTTGTGGCTGAACCGGTTTTGCAGGCTTCCGCTATCCTGCGGATCGGGCTTCCGCCTGTGTACCATTCAGTAATCAGTCCGATGACTATGCCGGTGAGGGTCCCCATGAAAATCGCTCCAAAAATTCCAAGTTCAACACCCAGGATCTGGATAATACCCAGAGAGCCGGCCAGCATCAGGATCGCAGCCAAAAAGGTGGATGATCTCAGGGCGGCCGCAGGGTTCATGTTCTTCAGGATTTTGATTGCGGCTACGCTGACAAGGGAAGCGATCAGCCCGACTCCTATAAGCAGGAGGGGAAGCGCCATGTAGGAAAGCCTATTCTCATCAGTGATGCTCACGACTCCACTCGTGCCGGCCGCGGCAATGGCGATTGTCGCGATAACCGATCCGACATAGCTCTCAAAAATATCAGCTCCCATACCCGCGGTATCACCAACGCAGTCCCCGACGTTATCAGCTATCGTGGCTGGATTCCTCGGGTCGTCCTCGGGAATGCCGGCTTCCACCTTCCCAACCAGGTCAGCTCCGACATCAGCGGACTTGGTAAAAATACCGCCCCCGACCCTCGCAAAAAGGGCAATCGAACTTGCGCCCATGGCAAACCCGTTGATATCGGATGCGCTTATAATCCCTTTGCTGTACAGAATAAAAGCGACGCTCACGCCGATCAATCCCAGGCTGGCCACTGACAGACCCATTACTGCTCCACCCGAAAAGGCGACGCTTAAAGCCTTGGCTATCCCGGAATCATTGGCGCCCTGGGTGGTGCGGACATTGGCCTTGGTGGCGGCTTTCATCCCAAAGAACCCGGCCAGCATGGAACAAATCGCTCCCAGCAGAAAGGCAATACCCGTCTCCAGGGTGATTGCAAAGGTTAAAACCAGGAAAACTACCGCAATGAAACCCGCCAGGATAGTATATTCACGACGGAGAAAGGTCATTGCCCCGTGATGGATGGCTTCCGCAATCTCAACCATTAATTCATTTGTTACTTTAATCTTGATAATGCTGGCATAAATCAGGCCTGCCGTTATCAAACCTATCAGGCCAAGTAGTGGCAACCAAATTATGAAATCCATTGATTCTGACCCCTTCCCGGGAAAACTTGGAAATCCCGGCAGATATCCGGCCCTGCATAAGCATGAATGCCGAATGAATTTTCTGTCTTATTGTCCAAAAAAACTTAAGATATATTTGAAACAACCGGAGAAACCATCCGGCTTTCCGATGATTGCAGTAAACTAACCCTCATTGGTGCGGTTAGTCCTGTTCATAGCCATCTCGATACCTTCTTTAATGTAGCTTTCCACAGCGGCTTCGGCCGCGGACAGCATAGCTCTCACATCATGCCGTTCCCGCCAGCGAAAACGGCTCAAAACAAATGCCGACAAATCAGGCGGAAACTCCCCTGATCCGACGCCCATCCGAAGCCTTGGGACGTCTTCCGTTTCCAGAGAGCCCAGCACCGAACTCATCCCGTTATGCCCCCCGGCACTCCCCCTGGATTTCAGCCTCAGCTTTCCAAGCGGAAGGGCCACTTCATCATATACTATCAAGAGCCTGGAAAAATCCAGGGAGTAGCTTTCCACTATTTCCGACACTGCTTCGCCACTCCGGTTCATGAAGGTCTGCGGCTTCACCAGGACTGCATCATGTCCGAAGAGTTTCAAATCACACACCAGCGACCGGCATTTAAAAACATCAATCTTGCGGTCCTGCCGGGAAGCCAGCTGGTCAACAAGCATGAATCCGATATTGTGGCGAGTTTTCCTGTATCGCCGGCCTGGATTCCCAAGTCCAACTATTCCAAACAAGCCCCATACCCCCGACACCCGTATTACCGGGTTTCCCGCAAAGCGCTATCCCGGTTCCAAACGTCCTAATCCTCTTCCGACTCTTCAGATTTGCCCTTGCGAAGCACTTCAGGTTCAGCAACATCCTCTTCTTCCAGACCAAGAGCGGCTTCTTCTTCAACCTCCTCCTCTTCCTCAACAGTCGGCGGGGCGATTGTTACTACCACCCTTTCCGGATCAGTTACAAACCTGATGCCCTCTGCAACATCAAGGTCCCCGACCCGAATCTGCTCGTTCAGCCCCAGAGGAGTGACATCAATACTTATATGCTCGGGAACATCCGAGGCCTTGCATTCGACTTCGATCTCCCGGAGGATTGTGTCGAGCATTCCCCCGAAATTCTTGACCCCGTCAGCTTCTCCCTCAATGTGAATCGGGACCTGGAACATCATGACATCGGCGAGATTAACCGCCAGAAAGTCGACATGAACAAGCGTACCTTTCAGCGGATCAAGCAGATAATCCCTAATCAGAACATCCGCTTTTTCCTTTCCTATGTTCATCTTGAAAATCGTGTTCTGACCGGAGTCAGAAGTCAGGATGCCGGTCACCTCTGCCGGATCAACCGCTATGCTCTTATTTTCAATCTTTTTGCCGTACAGGACGCCGGGGATCATTCCCTGGCTGCGAAGACGCCGGTTGGCATTCTTCCCGGTATCGGCCCGTAAAGTCGCTTCTAATATTGTACTGGGCATTTTATTTAACTCCAACTCACAATGGATTTTTTAAGATCATACATTGTACCAGAAAAACCGTTTCTGAATAATTCAACAACAGTAATCACAACCAGACCGGGTATCTTCCCGGAATATCCGGTCCCTTCCTTACGGTCCGGGAAAAAGCACCTTCAGCTGTCAGGATGATTCAGCGTATTTCCACGAACAGCGTGCTGACTGAAGTCTCTTCGTGAATTGACTTTATGGCTTCTCCAAGCAGCCGGGCCACGCTTAAAATCTTTATCTTCTCAATCCGCTTCTCATCAGGCAGAAGGATGGTATTGGTGACTGCTATTTCCTTGAACTCCGAAGCCTTCAGCCGATCAAGGGCCGGACCGGAAAGCACTCCGTGAGTCGCGGCGGCATAAAGGCTCAAGGCTCCCTGGTTTTTCATCTCCTGGGTGGCCTTGACGATAGTCCCGGCGGTGTCAATCATGTCATCCACAATAATAACGTTACGGCCCTTCACGTCCCCGATGATGTTCATGACTTCAGCTTCGTTGTCAGCGACCCGTCTCTTGTCAATAATTGCCAGGGTCGCGTTCAGGTGTTTGGCATAAAACCTGGCTCTTTCCACCCCCCCAGCGTCAGGGGATACGATCGTCAGATCCTTGAGCCTGAACTCTTTCAGGTACTCTATGATCACCGGATTCCCATGAAGATTGTCAACCGGAATGTTGAAGAATCCCTGAATCTGGTCAGCATGGAGATCCATGGTGAGGACCCGGTTGGTCCCTGCAACTGTAAGCAGGTCTCCGACAAGCTTCGAGGAAATCGGGACCCGCGGCTTGTCTTTCCGGTCCTGCCGGGCATATCCATAGTAGGGAAGAACCGCTGTGATCCGCTTGGCTGAGGCCCTTTTGAAGGCGTCGATCATTACCAGCAGTTCCATGAGTGTTTCCGCCACGGGAGAGCTGGTCGGCTGAATAATAAAAACATCAGTCCCTCTGACGTTCTCAAGGATCTGGAAACTCACCTCCCCGTCACAGAACCTCTTCAGCTTGGTGTTGCCCAGGGGCACTCCAAGGTGTTCACATATTTCCTCGGCCAGAGGTATATTCGATGAACCTGTAAATACCTTAAGGTTTGACATCTGCCGCCTTTCTGCTGTTCCTGATATCCGGTATCCCATGACGCGGGATAACCGCTTTTCCCTGTTTACAGCCGGATTCAAAACCCCCCGGCTTTTCGTTAAAACTTATCAGCCTGCAATAATATTCCAGGACTGAAAGCTCGATTACAAGCCCAAATTCTGCAGAATAATCATCCTCTCCGGACTAGCCCCGCGCATAATCGAAAAACTTCCTGAACCTCTCATGATAACTATGCCGGGAAAGAGTTCTGCACCGAAAAATGCAACTTCCATGGAGATTCTGAAAAAATTCATTTGCTGAACCCGCAAATGATTCCAGATAGGGACCATCCCCCGCGGCAATCAGGCTCGAACCGCTGCCGGTCAGGATTATTTTCCCTGAACCCTGTTGACTGAGCATACCGAGGAATTCCGTGTAGGCCGGAAAACCGGCATATATCGATTCTTCAAAATCATTCCGCATTCCGGACCATTCCCCGGACCCGATAATCTCCCCGGATCGTCGAATTGTATGCTCGAGACATTCTGTTGTCAACTCCACATTTTCATCAACCGCCGGCTTATTGAGCAGGGAGTAGGCCAGTGCTGTCGGTACCTGGAATCCAGGATAAAGAATAACCAGATCCCTCTCTTTTTCCAGTTCTTCCAGGAGATATATATTCTCCCCCCTTCCCCAACCGATACACGGCCCCCCTGTGAGGAAATACGGGACATCTGAACCCAGTTCCGCGGCCAGGCGCTTCAGGTGGTTGATATTCAGTCCGCAGTCCCAGTAATAATTGAGCACCAACAGGGTGACTGCGGCATTCCCGGAACCGCCGCCGAGCCCTCCTCCAATCGGAATTCGTTTAAGGAGGGTGATTCGCACACCCTTTTTGCAGTCAGATTCTCCCCTCAGCAGTTCAGCAGCCCGATAAACCAGGTTGCTTCGGCCTCCAATCAATTCCGAACCTTCCACATCCAGAAAGGTCCCATGGTCTTCGGGCTGAAAAATGAGCGTATCCGCAAGGTCTACAGTCTGAAAAAGGGTGAGGAGCTCATGAAAACCATCCGGCCGGCGGCCAATGATTTCCAGAAACCAGTTAATCTTGGCGAAAGAAGGGGCTTGTATTATCAATGTTCTGCTTACATGGACAAGTCCAGGTCCCGAGGGGCCGGCAGCATATGCTCTCCCGTCCGGGCAATTTCCTATTTTTTTTCCTGCAGTGTGTCCTGCAGTTTCTTTTGGATCCTTGTCGTTTCCTCTCCAGATTCAGCGACCCTTATTGACTGCCGGTAATAATCCCTGGCGCTTTCAACGTTCCCCATTTTTGAATAAAGATCCCCAAGGTGCTCCAAAATAATGGAATCAGACTTATGAAGCCTGATCGCTTTCAGAAGATGCTTCTCCGCTTCCTCGTATCGCCCCATCTTGAAATAAAGCCAGCCAAGGCTGTCCTGATAGGCTCCGTTGTAGGGCTCAAGGCTGACCGCCTTTTCAAGTAATTTCCCGGCTTCCTCAAGCTTCAGGTCATTCTCCACAAGCATATAGCCAAGATAATTCATGACTGATGCATCTTCCGGGGATTCTTCGAGCAGCTGCCTGAAAAGTGCTTCAGCTGCAGCGAAGTCTCCCTGCCTCTCGTAAACAGAAGCTTTGAGGAACCTCAGCCTGTCACTGCCCGGGTTAAATGAAAGCGCTTCATCCGTAATCCTGTGGGCTTCATCATAACGTTCCTCATCGATCAGCATCTGCCCTAGAACCATATAAATCATGTCTCTTTCATCCCGGTCCATGTCGCTCCTGGCCCTGGATTTCAAAAACCTCAGACCCTCGTTAACCCTGCCCCTTGCAACCAGGGTCTGCCCCCTGCTGATTGCCACGTAGGTGTCATCAGGATGGGACTCAAGCATCTTAATGCTCAAATCATCTGCTTCCTTGTTCATCCCCGCTTCCCTGTAGGTCTGAAGTAGCCTGAGCCATGAATCCACATCATCCTGGTTCCTGCCGGCCACTTCCTCAAGGGCCTTCACCGACTCTTCATACAGGCCTTCATCGCGGTACAGAAGGCCCAGTCTTGTGAGGAAATGGTCCCGGTGCTCCCCGCTGTCTCCGTTATCCAGGGTCAGCAGGTGCTCCAGCACATCAATAGACCCTCTCCGGTCACCGGTAAGAGCCAGAACTACGGATAGTTCATAGTTGGCCTGCACATCATCAGGGGAGAGTATAATAGCTTTTTCAAGCACTTCCCGGGCCTTTTCCATCTTACCGGTATTCCTGAGGCTCCTGGCCAGTTCAACCTTGACCGCCACCACCTGGGGATAACTTTCAGCCAGTTCCTCCAGCAGGGGGAGAGCTTTCCCGTACTCCCCCATCTGGTTATAAAGAAAAGCCAGCTTCTGCTTGAACTGTGTATTGTGTGGTTCAGAACTTTCTTCCAGTCCGGAATTGTATATCTCGGCAGCCATCGCTTTCCTGTCCAGCTGCTCGAGGTAACTCCCCAAAAGCAGCATGTAATCCGGGAT
The DNA here is from genome assembly GCA_964579015.1 of uncultured Acidobacteriota bacterium. Taxonomy (GTDB): domain Bacteria; phylum Acidobacteriota; class UBA6911; order RPQK01; family JAPXNP01. Next base: position 8,871 of record CAZOGT010000034.1, read on the forward strand.
TTTCCGGCCAACACTAAGGCCGGCAGTCAACACCTCAGCTGCTTCAGCAAGCCTGCCGAGGCTCTCCAGAGCCTGGGCTTCAGCCAGATACGCTCGGGGAACAGAAGGGTCCAGCTGCCTGAGTGCTGAAAAAGTGGCGATGACATCTTCCCACCTCTGGGTTTCCCAGTATATCTGCCCCAGGTCCATCAAGGCCGCATTATGGGCGGGGTCCAGTTCAAGGGTGCGCTTCAGCTCTGCTTCCGCCTTCTCCCTCATGCTTTCCTGGGCACGATAATCAAAATAGATCCTGGAAAGCGCATACCGGAGGTCAGGGTCATCCGGATTCAGCTCAACAGCGCGCTGCCGCATCTCAACCGCCCTCGTAATATACCCTGCCTTGGAAAGAGTGCCGGCAAACCTGCTCATGAGGTATGGGTTATCAGGATCAGCTTCGAGAGCGAGGTCGAATTCACTTACGGCTTTCTCGTATTCACCGTTGAGATGGTGAACCATGCCCAGGCTGTAATGAAAATAAGCATCCGCATTGCCTGGTTGCGATTCCCCGGCTTCAGCAGGGACAGCCTGTTCCTGCTGAGCCTGAATCATTCCGAAGGCCAGAAAAAAGGCAAGCAGCGGGACACGGGCCCGATAGAGGTGCTTACTGGGGAACAACTGAAGCAACATACGCCAGATCCTGTTTGTAGAATAGCTCCAGCCCGACAATATCATCACTGGATATTATTTTTATATAGCCGCCGATCTGTTCACCAAAACCTGGAACATACTCGTTTAACAACCGGCTGAACTGTGTCCGGGCAGGAAGAAGAAACTGGGCCTCCCCGGTGAGATCCCCTTCTGAATCATACACTTCCATCAGCACATCCGCATCCAGGTCAGAGGGATTAAGCAGTGCTATACCGGTTTCAAGCCCCAAGCCTTCCGCTACATGGCCCAGGATGAACTCACTGCGATTTAAAACCTGGAACGGGAGCTGGGTCATGTTCTGATCAGTCAGCCGAAGCTCCACATTACCGGCCAGGCCGGTACGCTCCGCAATTATTTCCAGCCATCCCGTAACATAGTTCCCGGTCTCATAGAGATCGAACAAATCAGCCAGCTCAACCCTGAATGAATTACCCTCTATCAAAACGAGCCTCTCACTGAAAACGGCCCCATAGTCGGTGTGAAACCTGATTGTCACCCACAGGTTCTCATCGTCCAGATCATTGGTTTCACCGTCTCCATCGTCATCAACATCATCGGCAAAATTGGTGTTAACTATGTTGATCCATGATTCAGCCCCCTGAAGTGTGACAACTGTGGGCACATAGAACTCGGTTGATTCGCTTTCCGTCGACCCCTCACTCCAGGCGCCAAGCAGGGACATCTTGTTCCTCTCAATCCCCCGCTGAAATCCCTGGAGGGCGCCCTCCTGGCTGACGACCTCAATATAGCCATAATTGAAATTCTCCCAGATACCCTCCGGGAAAAGTCCGGAATCTTTGCCGTCCGAGAGATCCTCGTCCTTGAGCTTGACGGAATAAAAGGACTTGGTAGGAATGGAGTATCCGTAGGTGCTTACTTTCCCACCGAATTCATTGAAAAGATTGATCTGAATATCTGCGGCCTTGAGATTCGAATTAAGGATATTCAACTCGCCATTCACCCGGCTTCCTTCGGCCCTGACATCGGGAAAAATCAGCCTCCTGTAATTGCCGGAATGTGTAACCAACCCATCAAGGCTCTTGAGGGCATGGTCTCCGTAAAGCATCAGGGCCGTTATGCCCCTCTGGTCGGAATCCATGTCGATCCAGCTGGTGAAGTAGTCATTGGTATAAGGCTCGATCAGCTCTTCCGCGAGGAACGTTTTCTGCTTCCAGGAAGGAAGGTCCACCAGGATGGGGTTGGCATACTCAACTTCCTCGGTCTCACTGTCATCAATCAGCACCATGCCGTTGCTCGTATAGGCAGCGCCCCAAAGCTCCACATCCTCTTCCGAGGTGTTCAGGAGGGCCACCCCGGTAAAAAACTCATCGTTGTTTACGAATAACTTGGGAAGGGGGAAATGATAGGTTTCCTTTACCGTGTAAAGTAAATTCCTGTTGAAGCTGACCACCACGAACATTTCATTGTCCGGAGTATAGGAGATCTGCATTGGTCCTTCCATCAGGTATTCGCACCCTTTGCAGACACTCTCGCATTCATCGTCGCAGTCAGACTGGCAATCAGTGTATTCCTGGAAATCAGACTCGGTCTGACCAGATGCCTCATATGCGTTTTTGCAGATATCTTTGCAGCTGTCGGCACATTCCACGCAGATATCACAGTCGAGTTCATCCGAAGGGTCCCTGATAAACATCCCCCCGGTAACCACGCCGCGCATCGTTATCTCGTCGGAATAATCAATCATCATCAGCGAGTCGAAGGATGGAGAGGGGATCATAAGGGTTCTGCCGTCATCCAGGAGGACCAGTGAACTGCGGGCTCTAAAGTCAGACCGGGACGGAGTAATGGCCCTTGACTCCAACGTTTCAGGATCTATAAATAGCAGTCTCATTGCCCCTACTACGACAAACTCCTGGGTCGAGGGTAGCCAGTATGTCGTGCCGGACATCCCGGGGGAATAGACAAAATCCACAAACTCACTCTTCTCGACGTCCATAATCCAGAGCCTGTCACTGCTGAGCTCAGGAATGGAAGCAACGGAGGAAAGCTCCTGGTCGGCAATAGCCGCCCATTTGCCGTCGTCCGAAAAAGCCGCGGTCGTGGTAGCCGTAAAATCCACTAACAGGCTGAAATCAGTTGAATCCTCCGCAACCTTCGGGAAAACAGTTTTCACAATCACAAAACTGTCGAGATCGACGAAGGCTAAAGAATCGGGATACTTATTCCTGTCCAGTGTATTGGAACCTACCATCACGACAGCCGCCTGGCTGGTTCCGGGAACCCTGCTCATCGAAGCCGGCCTGGTTCCAGGAGTAAATTTAAGCCTGGGGCCGATTTCAGTCAAAGTTTCCGCGTCAAGCATCAGCATCTCATCGGTCTTGAGTGAGCAGATGTAGAGGATGGATCCATCTTCGGAGAAGATTATATTGTTGTAAGTGCTGAAAGTGACATTGTCAAAATAAACGGAGGTCACTTCAAGGGTCTCGGCGTCCATCACCGAGATTCCGCCTGCCAGAGGATCAATATTCTGGGCGTCGGGGATGAGTTCATCAAAATGATGATTTGCGAAAGCAACCCTGGTCCCGTCAGGGGACATGACCATGTGGCCGGGATTTGAAGGGACATCGACTATGGCTGTTATCTCAGCTGTCTTCGGATTGAAAACCATTACCTTGTGGCTGCCTGTATAGCTGACGAAACCTCGGTTTGAATCTGGGGTAAATACAACATTCGGGCAGAAGTTGAGATCTATGGTATAGCCTGCGCCCTGAGCGGAGCGGTTGTTCTGGTCAATAGTCTTCTGGCTGACCGGTATCCAGTTGGAATCAAACCTCAGGCTTTCCCCAACTGCTGCTTCCTTATTGGGATCAATCGTATTGATAACCCGCTGTCCCATCCCCGGAAACAGTTGAAATAAAAACAAGATGAAGATGATGGCTGTTCTTTTAAACATAGGCTTGTATCGTCTTTATAAATACTGGTTGTAGTCTTGCCGGGGCTTTATCAGCTTGTTACCCGTAATTTTTGACTGGATATGGCATCATTCATATCCCAGCACCAGATTCTACCACTATTCTGATGCACACTGATTGCGGCCGTTCATCAGCTTACTGATGTAGCCTGTCTCTAAAGGTTTCACACTTACAGTTCCAACAAAGCAAAGCGAGGAGGCCTTTTCCATATAGTTCTACAAGGCATGACAGTCCTGAATGCAAACGCTTCGGTGCCTGAACTATTGCAGCAGCTCTCTTGCCCCGGCCGCAAGAGCGGGGTCTTCCCTGACTCTCTGGTTCAGGTCAACATACTTGTAACTGTAGGAAGCCATCTCTTTTTTTGAATTCAGGATCATTGTGATCTGGCCAAGCATCCTGCCCCTCTCGACCGAAGACATGATGAGGGCATTATTGACCTGTCTGGGCCTGGACATCCGAAAACTCCTCTCCGACCTGAGGACTGCAAACACTTCAGGAAAACTGTCCGCAATCTGATCAGCCACCTGCTCGCTCATCTCTCCGATAACCACCGTGAAATCAACTTTTCCAGTAATCTCAGGAAGCACCGCGCCAATGGCATCCAGGGGTTCTTTTGCCGTAAACCCGGAGTTCGGCTTAACCATCCGGGGATCAGCGACACCCAGAAAACCAATCTTTACCGGCCAGCCGTTAGGGAGTACGAGTTCCTGGACAGAATACCTTTTCAAAAATCCGAACCTGCCGTCATCAGGAGGAACAAGATTGGTGGATATCGTCTCAGTCTCTTCAAGCCCCCGCATATCAAGGTTTGCGACCAGGTTAAGGTCCTCGGAAGCAAGGTTAAAGACAGCTAACGGCTTGGCTGCCAGGGCATCCCTCATGTATCCGTTTATCTTGTCGGCGAGCGGCCCAGGCTGGTGAAAAAAATTCCCGAGCTCCACATTCAGAACCGCGTCACTGTTTTCTTCCTTAAATGAATCAATATAGCCGGCCCTCCGGGCCAGCCCCCCCGCGGGATTGCTTGCTCAACCGCAGGGTTCATAGTTTCCAACTACGTGCCCGGTAAAAAAAATGGTGACCTTCTGCTCCTGTGCAGAAGCAATCTGCGAACCTAAAAACAGGACAGCTGAAAAAGCAGCAGCCTTAAAAATTGATTTCATATAAGTCATTGTAACAAATCCCCGTATCAACGTCGTTTCAAAATAACCCTCACTGGTTCCGGGCGGGATACCCCTGTTCAAAAACCGCAAAAACCGCTCCCACGGCAACTACCACGGCTGCTCCGACAACGTTGTACCAGAGAAAAGATATGTCGGACAGGAAAGCAACAGAGGCTACAGCCGCCATCCCTGATATCAGCCCGAAAAAAGCCCCTTTTGGAGTGGCCCATTTTGTACCTATGGCGAGAATAAAAACCCCCAGGACTGATCCGTAAAAAAATGAACCGAACATGTTCACTACCTCAATCAGTGAACCCAGCTGCGCTGCGTAAACAGCCACCACACAGGCAAGTATCCCCCAGAATGCCGTTGCAGCCCGTGAAACCCTCAAAAAATGCCTGTCGCTGGCCTCCTTTTTGAAAAAACGCCGATAAAAATCCATCACCGAGGCAGTAGCCAGCGAATTGAGTTCAGATGAGATGCTGGACATTGCCGCGGCAAATATGGCTGCTATGAGAAGCCCCACAATGCCCATAGGCAGGTATTGGGTGACAAAGGACGGAAAAATGTAGTTGACGTCCGTAAAGGAGGCGTCTCCCCTGGAATCCCTGGCCATTGCCAGGGCCCTGCCCCTTATTTCAGATCTCCGGCCAAAGCTCTCCAGATACTCCCGGCGGGCCAGCGGATTGCCCGGGTCAACCGCCAGGGCTGAAGCCTTTTCTGACAATTCCGCTGCCACGGAATCATACTGCTCCTCCAATTCATGATACCCGGCCTGCCGGGAAATAATATTCTCCGCTACCGGATCAAAAATCAGGGGGGCCGAATAAAAATGAAAAAAGACGAAAACCAGGACCCCGATCAGGAGAATTCCGAACTGGAGAGGTATCTTCAGCAAGGCGCTCATCAGAAGCGAGACCCGCCCTTCTGATACTGACTTTGCGGTCAGAAACCTCTGCACCTGGCTCTGGTCACACCCAAAATAGGAGAGCATCAGGAACAGCCCTCCCAGGATGCCTGACCAGAACGTGTAGGTCTGGTTCAGGCTGAAATCAAAATCAAGCATATCCAGATGCCCGGTCGCTCCGGCCAGGCTCAAAGCCCCCCCCAGGGAGACCTCTTCCGGAAAACCCCTTAAAATAACAATAATCACTGCCCCCATGCCCACGAATATCAGGCCCATCTGCTTGACATCAGTCCAGGTTACAGCCTGGACCCCCCCGATCATGGTGTAAAGCACGGTCGGCAGGCCGATCGCAAGGACCGTCATTTCCAGGTTCCATCCAAGAACAATTGAGAGGATAACCGCGGGGGCAGAAACTATCACCCCGCAGGAAAGCCCCCTTGACACCAGAAAACAGAAGCTGGTGAGAGCCCTGGTCCTGGGATCGAATCTCTTCTCCAGGTACTCATAGGCGGTAAACACATTGGCCCGGTAGAAAAAAGGGACCACTGTAATGCAGATGATGATCATCGCAAAAGGCAGGCCCAGGTAGAACTGGATGAAACGCATCCCGTCGGCATAGGCCTGCCCGGTGGTGCCCACCAGCGTGATGGCGCTCATCTGGGTGGCCATTATGGAGAGGCCCACAGCCCACCAGGGAAGGCTCCGGTCAGCCAGGAAAAAACCCCTGAGCTGCCCGGTGGACCTGGACCGGTAAACTCCGTCGATGATTACATAACCAAGATAAATACCAACTACAGCCCAGTCCAGCCATTGCATTCGGCAGCACCTCTTAACACCATCATGAAAACAAGCGGGGAAACAACCATAGGAGAAAATAGACAACAATCGTGTTTATCGCTACCAGGATATAAACAAGCTTCCACTTACCTTCAGGAAAATCACCTTTTTCAACACCCTTTTTGAGCATGGTTTCCTGATTCTAGACCACCCTGTAAAACTTGACAAGTGGATGCATCCCAAAACCCGAGGGGCTTTCGAAAAGCCATATTCTTGATTCGGGCAGGGATTCAGTGGAATGGAGCGGTAAAAAAGCCGTTCCGGCCATGTCGGCTTGTGGGAGATGCTCTCCTGGCAGTAAAATGGACCCCATGCACACACCGCTGGCGTTTCATGTTATTGCCAAACCGACCGGCCCTCTCTGCAACCTGGGATGCAAATACTGCTTCTACCTGGAGAAGGAAAACCTCTATCCTGATAAAAAAAAGTGGGCGATGAAGGACGAAGTCCTTGATTCTTTCGTTAAACAGTATATTGAATCCCAGGACATCCCGGCTGTCAGCTTTGCCTGGCAGGGTGGAGAGCCCACCCTCCTGGGCGTTG
>CAZOGT010000035.1:0-15732 GCA_964579015.1 uncultured Acidobacteriota bacterium
GGCCTCCAGGAATTCGTGGGCTTCAGCTGCTGAATCCCAGCAGAATGTCATCTGCAGGATCTCGCTGCTTTTTTCTCCGGGGACGTTTTTCAGGGTTACCAGGTCTCCATCCCAACCGTCGGCGCCCTGCCTGGCGGCAGTTTCGTCGAGGTGCTCCCGCAGCATCAGGTAAATGGTGAATTCTCCCAGCACATTGGACATGATCTCTGATTCCCCGTCTTCCTGGATGTCAAAGTGACGCTTTGCCAATTCCCCTGCGTCGCGGGGAAGTTCCGGGATACCGAAATACTTTTCGGGATGAATAATCTGTTCCGTGGTGGAAGGAGGGTTTTGGTAAAGCTGCTCCATCTCACTCCATCCGAATTTCAGCAGGTATTCCTTGACGAACTCGCTCCCGTAGCTGTAGGGGAACATTATGGTCCTCTTGATATAGCCGGGTGCGGCTGAAAAGAGGGGAAGGAATGAATCCATCAGAACTGCCTGCTGTTCATGAAATTCCACATAGTCTTCGATGTCGGTCACCGCCTGTCCCAGAGGAGCCATGGAATAGGCAAACATGACCAGGGAGGCATCCCCTTCAACCAGGGAAGCCAGGGCAAGGGCCCGGTCGTCATTGTTGATGTCGGGGGAGAGGAAATTTTCGAGTCCGTAATGCTGGTCCTGAAGGGCGTGGGTCATTTCGTGTACGAGTATCGGTTCCTGCATTTCCAGGGGAATCCAGTCGGCAAGGGCCAGGAATTTTTCCTGGTGATCATACATCCCGGCAATTTGCTCGGTCATCATTTCAACCATGGAACTGTAGTAATCGTAGTCAGGGGGAAGAAGCCCCAGCAATTTAAGGAGCCTTTCAGCCCCGTCAATCTCCTCTTCAGAAAATTCCTCGCTGATTCGTTCTACCAGGAATCGCTCAGTCTGCTTTTTGCTCTGGACCTTCCGGGGCACGGGATGCAGGAAATCGAGCCCGCGGAAGGATGTAACAAACTCCTCAATTTCAGCGGTTGACTCCAGCAACTCCTTTTCAGTCTGGGCCAGGCCCTGGGGAACAGGCATCAAAAGGGTCAGAAAAAGAGCAACAGCGGCGAAGGTTCGGGGCAGGGTTTTATTCATTGTCATTTATTATAGGTCAAATTGACTGGGGAGATTAGTTCAGCCTTCCTTCACTATCCTGTCGTTACCGCGGCGGCTGGTGATTCCCTTCTGGTCTAGGAATTCCAGCAGGGGAATGGCATGTTTCCGGGAGATGTCAAAAAGCTCCTTGAAAGCCGGGATTTGGAAAGGCCGGCCGGGAGGAAAAGCTTTGCGCATGGTGGCGACAAGATTGGTGAGCTGCTCCGCAGTTACCACCAGGTCCTCGGAGATTTTAAGCAGTTCCCCGGAACTGAGCATATGGTAGAAAACGTCTTTCCCCTCTTTGCCAAGGCCGGGAAGGCCGAGTACGGTTTTCATCCCCGGGCTGTCCAGGCCGGGAAGCGGCTTCTGGAACAGGGCCTCGATGTTCTTTCTGATCTCCTGGTGGCCGGAGCTCATCTCCGGGTGATATCCGTAGGTGGAAACAAGGGCGCCCCGGACTGCAATTTGACTGCCTGACTCCATTTCCGAGAGTAATTTCTGGAAGAGGGCCGGAGCCAGGCCGGAAAAGAAGCGCTCGTATAATTCCTGCCTGGGCACTCCGCCTGAAAGCGGGTGCCGGGCGTGATGCTCCTCCAGGAACTCCAGGGTGCGGGAGGCTGCTTTCTCGAGTGATGCCCTGCAGGCCAGGTGGACCTGGTCATCGGATATCATGACAGTGGAACTGGTGGACCTGAGGGCTTCTTTCAATGATGCCTCGTTTTCCCCGGTCCGGGCTGCCAGGGAACTGATAGTGGTGCCGGAGACGCTCTTTTCCTCCAGCAGGAAGTTGACCATGATCACGAGCGTATTTTCATCAGGGGAGGCGAGGGAGCGGGCCAGGGTTTCCAGTTTCGGAAGGAGCCTGACAAGGTCTTTCCTGCGGTGCCTTGAGGGTTCGTTCTGCAAGATAATCCCTCCCCCGATAGTGATGGCCGGAGAATAGCGCCTCAGGATGAAACGGTCTCCGGGAAATCCCAGGATCGCCTTTTTCAGCCGCACCTGGGCCAGCCCTTTTTCCCCGGGCCCTATGGTTTTTTCGTTCATCAGGTAAACCCGTGCGATGCTCTCCCCGCTTCCGTGATGCAGGCGCACCGGCATCCGGTGCTGGAGGGGAACGGGTGATTCGGGATGAATACATATCTCCGCGTCAATGCTGGAGGCTGCTTTCATCTTTACCGGTACCGAGAGGATCATCCCCCGGCAAAGTTCTTCCCTGGATGCTCCGGCCAGGTTGACGGCGGTGCGCTGGCCGGTAACAGCCTCTGCCTCTTTCCGGTTGAATACCTCGATGGACCTGACCTTATAGATTTCGCCGGCCTGTTGAGCGGGATAAGGCGAGACCTGGTCATCCTGTTTCAGGCTGCCGGACAGGAGGGTCCCTGTAACGACTGTCCCGAATCCCTTCAGCGTGAACACCCGGTCGATGGGAAGCCTTGTAACCTGCCGGGATTTTTGTTGCGGGGAACGGTCTTCCCCCTCCAATTTCTGGATTTGCCGGGCTATTTCGAGTTTAAGGCCTTCCATGCCTTCTCCCGAGATGCTGTCGACGCGGACGACAGGGGCATTTTCCAGGAAGGTCCCCCGGCAGGCCTCCCTTGCTTCTTCTTCCACGAGGTCAATAATCTCCTCCTCAGCGAGGCCGATGCGGGTAATGACGATGATGCCCCCGGGAATACCCAGGAGGTTGCATATTTGCAGGTGTTCAATTGTCTGCGGCATGACGGATTCGTCTGCCGCGATTACCAGCAGGAGCAGCCTGATGCCGCCGATTCCCGACAGCATGTTCTTCACAAAGCGTTCATGCCCGGGGACATCTATGAACCCGATGCGGTAATCGCCCATGATCATGTGGGCGAATCCGATATCGATAGTGATGCCCCTCTTTTTTTCTTCAGAGAGGCGGTCCGTGTTGATTCCTGTCAAGGCCCTGACCAACGAGGTTTTTCCGTGGTCTATGTGTCCTGCTGTACCAATGGTGATATCATTCATGGTGTTATGATTCTACCGCAATAAACCACCGCAAGTAACCGGCGGAGGGTGTCAGGTAACGGGCAGGATGCTGACAGGCTCCTGACGGCTGCAGCCGTTTTTCAAGAAATATTTTGCACTTCGGCGATACTCAATTGTAGAATACGCGCGAAACCAGAGAATCCGGTCCTGTTTACATGGAATATTCCTGGAGGTTTCTGGAAAGAAAGACTGACTATGTTTGACAATTTATCAAACCGCCTCCAGAGAATCCTGCGTGATTTAAAGGGGGAGGGAAGAGTTTCGGAAACCCATGTCCAGGAGGTGATGCGGGAGATCCGCATGGCGCTACTGGAAGCGGACGTGAATTTCAAGGTTGTCCGGGATTTCGTTTCCCAGGTAAGGGACAAGGCCCTTGGCGAGGATGTATTGAAAAGCCTTACCCCGGGCCAGCAGGTTGTCAAAATAGTCAAGGATGAACTGGTGCACCTGCTGGGGGATGAGCCGGAGCAGCTCTCCTTTTCCAAGTCTCCCCCTTCCAGCCTGATGATGATCGGGCTGCAGGGAAGCGGAAAAACAACCAGCACAGGAAAACTTGCGGCCTGGCTTTCCAGAAACGGCAAACGGCCGCTGATGCTTTCAGTCGATGTTTACCGGCCGGCCGCCATCAGGCAGCTTGAGGTGATCGGGAAAGCCCTGGATCTCCCGGTATTTGAGAGCAGCGATATGGATCCCGTGGAGAGGGTCCGCCGGGCCCTGGTCCATTGCCGGAATACAGGGTACGATGTGCTCCTGATCGACACCGCGGGACGGCTTCATATTGATGATGATTTGATGTCTGAGCTGGAACAGATCAGGGAACTGGCCGTTCCCAGCGAGGTGCTCCTGGTATCTGATGCCATGACCGGCCAGGATGCTGTTAATTCAGCTTCTGAATTTAACCGCAGGATGGAGCTGACCGGCATAATCATGACTAAAATGGACGGAGATGCCAGGGGCGGAGCCGCCCTGTCGATCCGGTCCGTAACCGGGACCCCCATAAAATTTGTAGGTACCGGAGAAAAATACCAGGCCCTGGAGGTGTTCCATCCCCAGAGGCTGGCCGGGCGGATCCTGGGAATGGGGGATGTCCTTTCCCTTATCGAGAAGGCGGAGGAGATTTCCGATGAGGAGCAGGCCAAGGAGATGCTCGACAAGCTGCGGAGGAATGAGTTCTCCCTGGAGGACTTCCGAGCTCAGCTGAAGCAGATCAGGCGCCTGGGGCCTCTGGACCAGATTATCGGGATGCTGCCTAAAATGGGACCGTTAAAAGGCCTGGGTGATGTTAATATAGACGAAAAGCAGTTTGCGCACCTGGAAGCGATCATCAATTCGATGACTGCCCGGGAGAGGCTGAATTACAAGATTCTCAACGGGTCGCGCCGCAAGAGGATTGCCATGGGCAGCGGAAGGCCTGTATCAGAGGTGAACAGGCTGATCAAGCAGTATGTGCAGACCAGGAAGATGATGCAGAAGTTCAGTAAAGGATCCAGGGGCATGAAAATGCCCGGCATTAACTGGTAGTCTCTGCATGTTGAGCGGGTGGAATATTGGGGAAAAATATTGGAAAAAGATTTTTGTTTGAGAAATTTCTCTTATTTGCTAAAATGTTATAGATTAACTGAATAGATTAACAGGAGGTTTTAATTGTTAAGGATTCGAATGACCCGCATGGGGGGTAAAAAGGACCCTCATTACAGGGTAGTAGTTGCTGAAAAACGTGGGCCCAGAGATGGTCGATTCGTGGAAATTGTCGGATATTATAATCCGGCCCTTAATCCGGTCCGCCTCAAGCTGGATCTGGAACGAGTAGATTATTGGATTGGAAAGGGCGCCCAGCCTTCCGAAACAGTTAGATCTCTTATTAATAAGGTCAAAGCCCAGGAAAAAGAGCCTGTAGAAGCACCTGTGGAAGCGCCGGTAACGGCAACGGAAGACAAAAAAGCTGCAGAAGCTGTTGTTGCCGAAGATGAGGCCCCGAAAGAATAGTTAGATGCTGGTTCACTCGCTGTGATAGATCCAGTACTAGCAAGTCGTTCTAATGGAGGAGGCAGCATGAGAGAACTCGTAGAGAAAATCGCAAAGGCCCTGGTGGACAGTCCCGACGAAGTGAAAGTCACGGAAGTCGAGGGAGAGCAGACAACCGTTATTGAGTTGCGGGTTGCTCAGGGAGACCTGGGAAAGGTTATAGGTAAGCAGGGGCGTACAGCCCGGTCCATCCGTACCATTCTCAGTGCCGCCGGAATGAAGATCAAGAAGCGGTTCGTACTGGAAATTCTTGAGTAATTGAACGAATTCCTCACTTTAGCCACTATTGTTCGAACCAGGGGCCTTAAGGGAGAAGTAGTAGCAGATTTCTACACTGATTTTCCCGAGAGATTCGAAGCTCTGGAGACGGTGCGCCTGGAAAAGCCCGGTCACTCTTCCCGGCAGGAACTGGAGTCCTACTGGTTTCAGAAGGGACGGATCATTATCAAGTTCAGGGGCATAGATAACCCTGAAGCCGCGGGCGAGTTAGTGGGCTGCGAAGTAAGAATCCCGGAGGATTCAAGGTTTTCTCTTCCTGAGGACCATTTCTATGACTCGGACCTTACGGGTTGCCGGGTCATCCAGCATGGCACCCTTATCGGACGGGTCAAGGGTGTATTCAGGCCCGGGGGAGGCGTTTCAAACCTGGTGGTGGCCAATGATGAGGGCCTTGAATTCATGGTTCCGCTGGTTTCAGAATTCTGCCTCTCTGTGAATGTCGAAGGAAAAGAGATCGAAGTCGATCTCCCCCCGGGGCTGCTGGATCTGGCTTCGCCGGAATAGGCTGCGGCCCCCGGAGAATCATTGCGGTCAACATGAAGGTAGACATAATTACGATATTCCCCGAGATGTTTGAAGGCGCGTTCAGGTCGGGGATGATCAGGCAGGCCGGAAAGAAAGGGTTTCTGGAGCTCAATGTTCTTGATTTGCGGGACTTTACTGATGACCGGCACAGGACTGTTGATGACCGTCCGTTCGGAGGCGGGGCAGGGATGGTCCTTAAGCCTGAGCCCATAATAAGGGCACTGGAAAGCCTGTCCGCCCGGGACAGCTGCAGGCCGCATGTGATTCTGACTACCCCGCAGGGAAACAGATTTGATCAGAGCAAGGCAAAAGAGTTATCCTTAATGGCTAATTTGGTGCTGATCTGCGGAAGATATGAAGGGATTGACCAGAGGATAGCGGATTTTTTTGTAGACGAAGAGATTTCCATCGGGGATTTTGTCTTGAGCGGAGGAGAGCCTGCCGCACTGGTGATAGTGGATGCGGTCTCCCGGCTGATCCCGGGAGTGCTGGGCGAGGGGGAGTCGGTCCTTCGTGAGTCCTTTATGGACGGAATGCTGGACCATCCCCAATATACCAGGCCTTCTGAATTCAGGGGCATGAAGGTGCCGGAAGTGCTTCTTTCCGGAGACCATAAAGAGATTGAGGCATGGAGAACGAAAGAGTCCATGCGGAAGACCAGGGGCCGGAGGCCGGACCTCCTGGAGAACAGCGGCGAAGATACCGAGTACTATTTTTTGTTTCCTATATAAGTCAGTCGAGGAGTAAGGAAAATGAATCCTGTTGAATTCGTTGAAAAGAAATACATGGACAAGGAGATTCCCGAGTTTGCGCCCGGTGATTCCGTGCGGGTGAACGTCAAGATCAGGGAAGGCGAGAAATTCAGGATCCAGGCCTTTGAAGGCGCTGTTATCCGGATCAAAAAGGGCGGGCTGCAGTCTACCTTTACCGTTAGAAAAGTAACTGCCGGATACGGGGTTGAACGGACCTTCATGCTTTACTCACCGATGATCGAAAGCATCCAGCGCCTTCGCCGCGGCAGAGTGCGCAGGTCAAAGCTTTATTACCTCAGGGACAGAAAAGGTAAAGCTGCCCGTATCAGGGAAATCAGGTAGCCTGACCTGGATATTGACAGGTTTTGAATGGTTTTCTCAGGTTAAGGCCTGGATTATGCCTGCGGAATGAGCTTCGGGAATGCTGACCCGCGCCTTTTGCCGCGGGCCGGATAATCTGTTCCGGCAGCTGTGCACCAGGGATGCCCGATTTTTTTGTTGCCAGCCGGATAAGTTCCAAATAGAATATTATCCAGCACCAGCAGTGTGGCGTCAGTGTAGGCTTTTAATGAAAGAAAAATACAGCATATTAAGATCCGCCGACCGGTATATTGAGCAGAGGCAGTACAACAAGGCAATCAAGGTGTACAAGTCCTTGATTGCATCAGGCGAGAGCGACCCTTCCGTCATCAATGACCTGGGAGACCTTCAGTTTCGGGATGGAGACAAGGCATCTGCTCAACAGAACTATGTCCGTGCCGCCACCAGCTATGCCGAAATCGGAGACACCCTGAAAGCTGCAGGCCTCTGCCGGAAGATACTGGTGCTGGATCCTTCCAACGAACTCATCCTGGATCTTTTAATCGAGCTTAATCAGAAAAGGGAAGCTGTTTTTGATTCCAGGAGCCTTCTCGCCGGTTTTGTCGATTCCGCACTTGAGCAGGATGATTTTGTCCGTGCCACATCACTCCAGGAGAAGCTGGTTGACATCAGCCCTGGAGAACCGTCGGCTCATATTAGACTGGCTGAGATCCGGTTTGCGGCCGGGCTGGAGGATACAGCGAAAAATCCTGTCTACCGGGCCCTGGAGCTTTTTTCCGCTGGAGAAAGCAGGGAAGCCGGCTGGGCTAAGATTAAAGAAATCCTTGTCTCGAGCGGATCTCCTGAAAATTTTCAGAAGTTCATTGAGGCCCTGGAGGAGGGGTATGTCCCTGTGGAGCCGTCCCGCGAAAATCAGGAAGTTGCGGAGGACGAGCATCTTACCGCCTCAGATTCCGGCAGGGAAGAGGTTGCTTCTCCCCAGTTTTTTGAAGTGGACGGACCAGTCGGGGAGACGGAGGAGGCTATAGAGGCCGGGGACTTCCTGGAGGGAGCAGCCCCCGGCGAAGTTGAAGGGCAGGCTGACAGCGGAGATTCAAGGGTCTTTGCTCCTGATGCCTCCGATGTCGGCGATGTCCCGATAGAGGACGATGCTGAGGCTGATGCTCAGGAGCCTGAAGCGGAGGAATTGGAAGCTGCACTGGAAGAGGACTCCTTTGAGCTGGATATCGACGATGAAGAATTGTCCGGCGACAGGGACCGGCTTTTGGAAATGCTGGGATCTGACTTCGCCGCGGAAGGTTCCGGGGAAGAATCTCCCGATGGGGTTGAAGAGTTGAAGGAGGATTATTCTTCCCTTCCCGTTGGGATGGAGGAAACGGAGGAGGATTTTGAGCTGGACCTTGATGGAGACGGCCTGTCAACCTCCGATTTAGAGGCCCTGGGAATTCAGGGGCTGGGGGAATCCGGCGTTGCAGAGGCCGATGATGAAAGAGCGGAGGAAATTTCCTCTCCTGAAATGGATGAATTAATCCTGGAAGAGGCGGAATCACCGGAGTCGGAGCCGGCGTTTGCCGCCGGGGGCTCGGAGGGTGCGAACAGGCCGGAACCCGGGGAAGCCGAAGAAATTGATTCTGCTCTTGAAGGTATTTTTGTGCTGGACGAGCAGGAAGGGGAGTCCTTTTCCGAATGGGCACCCGAGGATGTGCCTGAGCTGGAATACCAGGCGGATGAGAAAGCCGGGATAGTGGGAGAGCATCTGCCGGGAGAGGATTCCGTATCGGATTCTGATGAAAATCCTGAAGTGCAGATGGAACTCGGAATCGCCTACCGTGACATGGAACTCCTGGAAGACGCAAATATGAAGTTCGAGAATGCCCTGGTGATGTTTGAAAAAGAGAAAGCGACGGATAAGTGCATTTTATGCTGCCGGTTTCTCGCAGAATGCTGCAATGAACTGGAAAAGTACCAGGATACTCTTGTCTGGGTTTCCCGGGGGCTCGATTACCGCAAGGTTTCCGATGATGAACTGGTCAATTTTGAATATCAGAGTGCAATTGCACTGGAAGCAATGGGAGATTTCATTGAAAGCCTTAAAGGGTTACGCAGGATTCAGTCAATTCACCCCGGTTTCAGGGATGTTGAAAGCAGAATCTCCAGCATGGAATCAGCAGGGCATTGAATCACTACAGGTTTTTTCCAATACTCATATCCATTGTTTATTTTGAAGTCGGTATTTTTTTGCTTTTATTTCCCTGGATGGACCTCTGGGAACACAACCTGGTTCTTTCAAATTTTCCATTTCTGCGTGGATTTTTTGTTAACTATTTTCTTCGGGGAGCTGTTACTGGACTTGGTTTAGCAAATATTATTTTGGGGATACTAGAAATTGGACAGTTTTTTAGAATCGATAAAGTTAGGTGATGTTGAACTGGAACAGCCTTTAAGGTACGCAATATCAGACAGGAGTTTTTTCCCGGGGATCGACCTGGCCTCCTACCTGGAGAGTCTTTTCCGCTCCTCTGCTGATTTGATTCAGTGGCGGGAGAGGGATATAGGAAGGGCGGAGAGCCGGGAACTTGTCAGGCTCGGAGTTGAGTTGTCCCGGCAGAGTTCGCAGGTATTTTTGGTCAACACCGATTATGAGCTGGCCATGGAGGAGGGTGCTGACGGAGTCCACTTAAGTTCAGACCAGGACCTGCCCCGGGTTTTCGATGAGGTCGGCGGGAGGGATTCCGGACTTATCTTCGGGAAATCAGCTCATTCAGTTGAAGAGGCCCTTTCGGCTGAGGCCGAAGGGGCGGATTACGTGACACTCAGCCCCATATATGAACCCTATTCCAAGGAGAATGACCATGGGCTCCTGGGCCTGACTACACTTCGGAATGTCGCCCAGATCCTTACGATTCCGGTTTTTGCCCTGGGAGGGGTAGACCTGTCCAGAATGGAAGTAATCACTGCGGCAGGGGCTGCCGGAATTGCAGGAACGAACTGGGTCAACATCGAAATCAGTTCTTCCTGACCACGGATCAAGCCGCTGGTTAACAGGTGCCGCCGCTCCCGCTCTATCGTTAAGCAAATATCATGCATGAACCGGGGGTTGATTATTCTTCTTTGCGGATTGATTTCAGCCCGGTTTCTGTCCCTTTCAGGGCCGCGGAGGTTAATTCCTGGGCCTGACTCAGTTTCTTTGCCAGATCCAGAGACTTGATCTCCCTGATCAAGTTCTCCATTTTTATGAGCCGGGGCTCGAATTCCCTGCAGCTTTTATTCAGTTCATCCAGGGAGTCTTCGATCTCATCCATCCTGGAAATCCCGCGCTCGAAATCATCATCTATGGAGTGCATTGCGGCTTCCAGAGCCCTGTTGTAGGCGTGTAGAAGGTCTTCGTAGGTAAAAAACTCGAGGGGATTGGGGTCTTCTTCATCCCACTCCGCTCCACTTTCTCTCCTTTCAATCTCATTAAGCCGGGATTCAGCAATCTCCAGAATTACTTCGATGCGGTCATCCAGGGTCCTGGATGTCTGGATGCTCCTGAATTCTTCCTCGGTAAAGCGGTCAATGGTGTGGAGCCCCTGGGCGGGAAGAAGCATGGAAGCTTCCCTGAGCCGGGCGCTGCCTCCGGCAAAGCCCAGAGCCGTGTTGCCCAGTTCGGTTTCGAATGACCTGGCGGCCTCAAAGAGCTGGAGAAAAAGATGCTTTCTCAGGCGGTCCAGTGAATCCACGGAAGGGTAGAAATGGTTCCGGATTTCATAATGCACCTCCATTTTCAGGTCTTCGAGAAGGTTAAGAGTATACCGGAGCTCGATCTCAAGGCTCTTGACCTCTTTATGGGTCAGCATTTTTTTTGAGGTAGTCTCGCGGGATCTTGCCAGGGCCTCATCGCCCAGGGTTTTCAGTTCTTCCA
Organism: uncultured Acidobacteriota bacterium; assembly: GCA_964579015.1. Classification (GTDB taxonomy): domain Bacteria; phylum Acidobacteriota; class UBA6911; order RPQK01; family JAPXNP01. The sequence continues at coordinate 10,927 of CAZOGT010000035.1, forward strand.
GCCTGCGGAGGTATTCATCCTGTTCATTCCTGGCGACCTGAACTTTGAGGCGGGTGCAGGTGTTCTGGATTGTCCTGCGGATGATCTTCATCTGTTCGGGATAGTCCGCATCACGGTATCGCTGCAAGGTGGAAGGGGGTAAAATCCTGTCAAGGAGTATTCCTTCCTCATCCCCCAGGACCGGGGAACAGGATAACAAAAACAGCATAAAAACTGATTTTGGCCTCAGCATTACATCCTCTCCGGGACCTCGATTCCTAAAAGGTTTACTATCCTGATGAGTCCTTTTCGTGCGGTATCAGCAACCTCAAGGTAGAAGGTTTTCCTCATTTCGTCCTCTTCAGATAGTATATGATACTTGTGATAAAAAAGATTGAATTGTTGGGCAACGGTGAACGCGTGCCTGGCAACTGTGGAGATTTCCAGGGTGTCCACAGCCTGCAGGACAGCCTCCTCAATGCGGGCAACATCCAGGATCAGGCTCCAGGAATTATTGTCTTCCAGCAGTTCTGCCAGCCGGCCGCTTCTGACCAGCTTCTCTCTTCTATCGGCCCAGGCGGATTCTTCCCAGGCGGAATCAAGAACCTGGAGCTTGCGGAAGATGTTATTGGAGCGGACCACTGAATATTGCAGGTATGGCCCGGTCTCACCCTCAAAGCCAAGGGCCTCGGTTAAATCGAAGGCAATGACCGCGTTCCGGGTATACTTGAGCATGAAATAGCGGAGAGCGCCGACTGCAATCTGCTCAGCCACCTCCACGCGTTTTTCCTCAGTCAGCTCTTTTCTCCGGTTATTGACCTCCCGCAAAGCTTTTTCTATCAAACTGTTGAGAAGATCGTCAGCCTTGACTCCGAGGCCTTTACGTCCTGATACCTCGACATGCGGTTTTTTCCTGTCTTCTTCTGAAAGGGGAATTCCAAGATCCAGGCAGCATTGCGGGGAGAGGGCCACCATTTCATAGAAAAAGTGTACTGACCGGTCTGCTTCATCTTCGTAACCCAGGCTCCTCAGCCCCTGGGCCACTACTCTCTGCAGGTAGGACTGCCTTACATCAATCACGTTAAAAACCTTTTCCGCGCTGCCAAATTCCGGCTGGCCGGGCTCATCACTGCCGGAAGCCGTCACCCAAACCTCGTGGCCATCCTCATATTCAGCAAACCTCCGGTAGGTAAATGTCTTGCCCAGCAGGCCGAATTTCCAGAGCTGGTAAGCGATATCCTTCCCCACGTAGGTGACAGTCCCGTTGCTTCTGACCAGGATCTTGTCCTCATCGTTTGAACTGGATTCTCCCGAAAGGTTCATTACCCAGCAGCCTTTATGGGGTCCTTCCGAGGCAAAGTAGACAGCGTCGGTCTTTTTCAGCTGGCTGAATGCTGTTTCCCAGAATTTGAGGTGAAGAATTTCACTTTCCCTTGGAAGAATGTCATATTTCACTCCTATGCGGGCCATGGTTCTGAGGTGGGCCCTTACGATCCTGTCGACTATGAGTTCACTCAGCCTGGCGGTCTCATTGTCCATTTCTTCTATCTCGGCAAGTGTCTCCTGCCTGAGGGCAAGCTTTTCCGGATCCCCCTCATACCATTCTGAAACTTCAGCATAGAGGTCCCAGCAGTAGTAATCAAAAGGGTCTTCTATGGCCGCAACTTCGGCCAGACTCATTTTTCTGATATGAATGAACCCTACTACCACGTCCGCAACCTGTACCCCTGTATTGTCAATATAGTTCTGGGTTTCCACCTTTTTTCCGGCTGCCCTGAGCAGCCTTACAAAGGTATCCCCCAATACCGCGTTTCTCAGGTGCCCGATGTGTGCGGCCTTGTTGGGATTGATGTTTGTATGCTCAACAATATATTTTTCTCCATCCGGATCCGGATCACCGATGGCCAGCCAGTGTGCAAGGTCCTCCAGAAATCCGGCCCGGTCGAAAAAAACATTCAGAAATCCGGCTCCGGCCGCCTCCATCCTGTCCACTCCCGGAATTTTTCCGGCGCGGTCGGCGATATCCTGGGCAATGGCCTTCGGAGATTTTTTCAGTTCCTTGGCCAGCTGAAAAGGAAAAGGAAAAGCCAGGTCTCCCAGTTCACGGCGGGGAGGAGTCTCCATGGTCATCGACACCAAATCAATCCCGTATTCAGAGGAAATGAATCTTTTCAGGTGCTCTTTTACAATCGAATTACGTCTGTTTAGCATAGAGGGTTATAATAGCCGAAATTCAGATCTGTTGTACAATTCAGCCGGCCCCGGCCGGCGGCCGGAAATCCAGGTTCAACAAGCAGTATTGATTCTGAGGTCCTTCCCGGCAGTACCATCAGGAAGGCTCATAGTAAGAACACACTTGGAATGACTATCCCAGAGAGGATTTAATAATGGCTAAAATTTTATATTTTGACGCATTTAACGGTGTTGCCGGTGATATGATACTCGGAGCGCTTCTTGATCTCGGCATGCCTCTTGATTTCCTGACAGGGGAATTGAAAAAACTGCACCTTTCCCCCTGGGAGATCAGGGCGGAAAAAATAAACAGGGAAGGCATGTCAGGCGTGAATCTCAGTGTTGTGTACGGAGAATCAGCTGAAGGCGGGCATAAAGGCCACGCCCATAACCATCACAAGCACCATCATTTCACTGAAATCAGGGACCTGATCCTGGAAAGTGAACTGGATGAATGGGTGAAAGAGTCTTCAATCTCAGTTTTTACCCGACTGGCTGAGGCCGAGGCCAGGGTGCATGAATCAACGGTGGAACGTGTTCATTTTCATGAGGTAGGGGCAATTGATTCGATTGTTGATATCGTGGGCTCCTGCATAGGCTTCAAGTACTTTGGAATAGAGCGGTTTGTTTCTTCTCCCCTGGAGCTGGGAGGTGGAACGGTAACCTTTTCGCACGGCACCTGGCCCGTACCGGCTCCTGCGACAGCTGAACTGGTCAAGTCTTTCCCTGTTCGTCTGGGGGGGGCTGAAGCTGAAATGACCACCCCGACCGGGGCCGCAATCGTTACCACCCTGGCGAAAACGCACCGAATTCCGGGGGCCTTTGAAATAGAGAGAGTCGGCCTTGGTGCCGGTGACCGGGACATAAAAGGCATTCCCAATATGTTAAGATTGATTCTTGGAAAAACAGGAGCTGATTCGGGCCCCGGGGATCCAGGTGATCCGGCAAAAGACAGGATCGTTGTGTTGGAGAGTAATGTCGATGACATGATTCCCGAGGATTCGGGATATTTCATGGAGAAAGCCTTGGCTGAAGGAGCCCTGGATGTATTTTTTACCCCTGTTTTTATGAAGAAGAATCGTCCTGGTTTACAGATCACCGTCCTTTCCCCTGAAGACAGGGAAGCAGAGATGGTCAGCCTCATCTTCAGGGAGACCACCAGCCTGGGTATCAGGAGGAAGGTCACTGAACGCTACACCATGGAGCGTGAAACGATCATGCTGGATACCAGGTTTGGCAAGGTGAGGTTGAAGAAAGGACTTTTCCAGGGGGAGACGGTAAAGCTGACCCCTGAATTCGAAGACTTAAGAAGAATTGCCAAGGAACACAATCTTACCTTGAGCGAGGCTAGAAGAGAAATTACGAAGAGGGTATTCGATGAAGATTTCCAGTAAGAATTTTTACGTGACAACCCCGATATTCAATGCCGCAAGACCTCCCAGGGTTGGACAGGTTTACAGCTCAGTGTCAGCCGATGCTATAGCCCGATACCGGAAAATGTGCCATGACAGGGTATTTTTCCTTACCGGAGCAGTATCGCGTTTTGAGGATGAGAGCCAGGCAGAGGGGAAAGACAGGCCCGATTTCGTGGAGCTTTTCAAGGAAACCTGGTCGGCGTTGAACCTGGCACATGACAAGCTGATTTCATCAAAGGATGAGGGCCATTCCGTTGCGGCTTTCAAGATCCTCAGCATGCTCAAGGAAAAAGGTTTTATCTATCAGGCCGTTTTTGATGAATCCAGGCATCACTGGTCGGCTGACGATCCTGATGACCTGAAATCGGAATCACTCTATTTCTTCAAGCTCTCAGAGTTGCGTGTCCAGCTGGAAGAGTTTTATGAGGACAATCCGACTTTTGTTGTCCCCCAGGCAAGCCGTTCCCGGATAATCAGCCTGAGCAGGCAGAACCTCAAGGATATCTGGATTTGCCAGGGAGAGATCGGGAAAACTATGGATTCCAGCCAGATTACCTTCAGCCGATGGTTCGGCGCCCTGATCGGTTACCTGTCAGGGATCGGGTTTGGCACTGATGAGTCACTGTTTTCCGGATTCTGGCCTGCTGAAGTGCAAATGGTCGGGGAATATGCCATTACTTCCCAGGCTCTTTACTGGCCAAGCATCCTCATGGCTGCCGGAATTGAACCTCCCCGCCATATACTTGTCAACAGGAGCCTTTCCTTCAAATTCAGTGAGGAGGATGAAGATCCTCCTGACCTTCTCGCGGTACTGAAGGCTATGCCGGAAGACGTGTTCCGCTACTTCCTGCTGCGCAGTGTGACTCTTGAGGACGACTCCCTGATCACCCTTACGGAAGTGCAGGATGTTGTCAACAACGATCTTTCCAAGGGAATTTCCGGACAGGTTGCCCGGGTCTCCAAGATGATCGATAATTTTTTTGACGGTAAAATACCGGAACCGGGGCTTGCAACCGCGGCGGACAAGGAATTAATAAGGTATTGCCAGGAAACAGTAAAGCTTTACAGGGAAAATTTTGCGAGCCTTCACATTTCCAAGGCCCTGGACAGCATCTGGGAATTGATTTCGGTTGTCAACCGTTACCTGGTGGCGACTGAACCTTGGAAGATGGTCAGGGAT
>CAZOGT010000036.1:0-478 GCA_964579015.1 uncultured Acidobacteriota bacterium
TGTGGTGCAACGGAGCACCCATTCGCGGCAGGCAATGTTCCCGTGCCCGATGACACCGAACAGAAGATTGAAGCGCTGACCCAGCTGATCAGCAAGGCTGAGGATCAGGAGGCCGCTGTCAGGAAACGTGAAGAAGCTGAAAGCCTGGCCCGAAAAAACCTGGCGGATGCTGAAAATCGGGAGACAGCAGCGGCTCATGATAAGCAGGCCGCCGGGAAAGCCCTTGGCGAGGTGAAGGAAGGCCTGGAAAAACTCCGTGCTGATTTTACCGAACGCAGGCAGGCCGTTTCCGCCAGGCTCCTGCCGCTTGGCATCACTGAAATCCCCGATGACGACGTATCATCACTGCTTAAGTCACTCAGGGAGCGGCTGAACGCATGGCAGGGCCAGGTGAAGAAGAAGGCGGAAATAGAGAAACAGATTGCGGACATCGACAGTGAGATGAAGCGCCTGGATGCTGTCATCGAGACCCAACGCG
>CAZOGT010000036.1:488-15327 GCA_964579015.1 uncultured Acidobacteriota bacterium
CCTGGACGAAAAGCGGGAACGCCTCGATGCCCTGAAAAAGGAACTCGCCGCCGGGAGTGAGGAGCGGAAAGCTTTGTACGGCGACAAGAATCCCGACGATGAAGAGCTCCGTTTGAGCAAGGCTGTTTCTGGAGCCGAGAATGCTGAAAAGCGAGCCGGAGATCAGTACAATGAACTGCGGCAAAAATGGAATACCGCAAAGGCCCATGTTGAATCTCTGAAGAAGCGCATCGACCAGCGGGAGCCGGAACTGCAAAGGTTGGAAACTGAGTTTTCTGCAGCGCTTCCGCCTCTGGGCTTTTCAGATGAAGAACGGTTTCTGGAGGCCAGGCTGCCCCCTGGGAAGAGGGATGAGCTGGCGGTAAAGGCCAGGGGCCTGGATGAGCGTCAAACAGAACTCAAGGCCAGGCAGAAGGATCGGGAAACGCGCCTGGCCACGGAAATGGATAGAAAGGTTACCGACAAAACCCTGGATGAGCTCGAACCCCAATTCAGGGAGTACGAAGAAGCCCTGAAGGAGCTGCGGGACATCATTTCCGCTCTCAAGCACAAGCTGTGTGAAAATAGTGCCGCCAAAGAGCGGATAAAGGAGAAGCAAACGGCTATCGAAGCCCAGAACAGAGAATGCCGCAGGTGGGGGAATCTGCATGAACTGGTCGGTTCCGCCGATGGGAAGAAATACCGCAATTTCGCCCAGGGGCTGACCTTTGAAATGATGACGGGCCATGCCAATCGGCAGCTGCAGAAGATGACCGATCGATACTTGTTGATCCGTGACGAAGGCCAGCCTCTGGAATTGAATGTGATCGACAACTATCAGGCCGGCGAGATCCGGTCAACCAGGAACCTTTCAGGTGGAGAGAGCTTCATCGTCAGCCTGTCTCTGGCGCTTGGCCTGTCCCACATGGCCGGCAAAAAAGTCAGGGTGGACTCACTCTTCCTGGATGAAGGCTTTGGTACCCTGGATGAGGAGGCCCTGGACACGGCTCTTGAAACGCTTGCCGGCCTGCAGCAGGACGGCAAGATGATCGGGGTGATTTCGCACGTCCCGGCCCTCAAAGAGCGAATCAGCGCTCAAATCCAGGTGACCCCGCAGACGGGAGGGAGAAGCCTGATATCAGGCCCCGGCTGCAGTAGGGTTGCGGGTGCGGAGCACTGAATATGATTCCGTTTCGGACCCGGCTGAAAGACCGGGTAAACCGACAATCAAACTAAAAGAGAATTGGAAACTGATATGACCATGGCCTGGTTCGCGATAGCCTCCGGTTTACTGCTGCTCATCTGGAGCGCGGAGAGATTTGTTGAAGGCTCCGCCTCTGTGGCCCGGCATTTCGGGATGCCTCCGCTGCTGATCGGAATGGTTGTCGTTGGTTTTGGCACTTCCGCCCCGGAAATGGCGGTTTCAGCGCTTGCGGCTTTCCAGGGGAATCCAGGTTTGGCCCTTGGAAACGCTTATGGATCAAATATCACCAACATTGCCCTTATTCTGGGCGTGACAGCCCTGATCAGCCCCATTGCCGTACATTCCCAGGTGTTGCGCAAGGAACTGCCCATTCTTGCTGCTGTTACCATACTTGCCGCCTTTCAGCTATGGAACGGGGAGCTTTCCAGGGTGGATTCCCTGGTGTTGCTAGGCCTCTTTGCCGCGCTAATGGGCTGGACCATCAGGCAGGGGCTGCGCCAGAGGGTGGACTCGCTCGGCAGGGGGGTGGAGGAGGGTCTTGAGGTAAAGGAGATGACGCTGCGCAGGGCCTTTTTCTGGATGGGAGCAGGCCTGGTTCTTCTGGTACTCAGCTCACGCCTCCTTGTCTGGGGATCAGTAGAAATCGCCCGCAGCCTGGGGATCAGCGACCTGGTGATCGGCCTGACAATTGTGGCTGTCGGAACATCTCTGCCTGAACTGGCTTCTTCATTAGCCGCCGTCCGCAGGGGGAACATGACCTGGCACTCGGCAATGTTCTCGGCTCCAACTTGTTCAACACCCTGGCCGTGGTAGGCATTGCCGGAACGATTCATCCTTTCGCTGTAGAGCGCGAGGTCCTGACAAGGGACATTCCGGTCATGGGCTTTTTGACCCTCCTGCTTTTTGCAGTCGGGTACCGATTCCGGGGAGCGGGACGCATCAACCGGGTTGAGGGCGCGGCTTTGCTTGCCTGCTTTATCAGCTATACCTTGTACCTGGTGTTCAGCACGGTAGCAGGCTAGGCCCAACCTTGTCCACCCGCCTGGCAGTTCAGGCGATCCTCAGGGAGAATGGCCGGGTTAAGGGGCCGGCGATTCGTTGTTTCACCGTCACAATCTGAAAAGCGGGGGACTCCCGGCGGCAGGGGTATTGAGTCCGTTTCCGGGCCGGAGTACAATCAGAGGGAGAGATGAGAATTCTTCAGGGCAGAGCAAGAGAAAGAATAGATGAAAAAGTTGACCGTTGATGACCTGGTATTTGATCCAGGGTGGCAGTATGAGAATCCCGACACCGGATGGGTGTACAGGAACGGTATTATTCCCGGTCGTCTTTTCTTTTCTGCCCTGAGCGGAAGATTCTCCCCCGAGGATGCCGCTGAACTTGTGCCGGTATTTGAGAAGGTTTTCAGGGAAGGAGAATTCAGGAATAAGACTTATATCAGGGTTGCTGACTATACGAATGCCACAAGCGGATCCTATGGTGCCCGGAAGGAATACCTGAAGATCATCCGCCGGATCAACCAGAGGAATAACAGCAGCCCTTCAGTAACCTTTATCTGCGGCGCCAGCCTGAGCGTCCGGGCCGCATTACTCTTCACCCAGCGGGTCCTGGGACAGAACCTGGTTTTTGTGGCAACGGTGGATGAGGCTTTCGAAAGAATAAATTCCGACTCACTGATACCTGAAAAAGAGGATTTCGATACCGTTCCTGATCAGGGGGACATGGTACAGGTTTCAAGGCGGGATCTGGACACCCTGGTGCGCCTGATCGGCAAACCTGCCTGGGACGAATTTCCGGAAGAAGACGGGCTGCAGATTGATCTAAAGAATCCTCTTAGCCTTCTCTACCAGGCGGTCCAGGAGGCTTCCAGTGACATGGCCGAGTTGATCCATAGTGAAAAAAAAGGAGAACAGGACCTCCTCGAGACAAACAGGAGTCTCCTCAAGCAGACAAAGCGGGCCGGCGAAATGGCCTCCAGGGCCGAGATGGCCAGTATAGCCAAGAGCGAGTTCCTGGCGAACATGAGTCACGAGATCAGGACCCCCCTTAATGCCGTAATCGGGATGTCAGGGCTGCTCCTGGATTCCGATCTTGATGAAGAACAGAGGCAGTATGCGGAAATGGTCTGCCGCAGCGGAGAATCGCTATTGTCCCTGATTAACGATATCCTCGATTTTTCGAAGATCGAGGCGGGAAAGCTGGAACTTGAAATCCTGGATTTCGACCTGAGGTCCCTTCTGGATGATGTTTCCGAGATGATGTCTTTCAAGGCCCATGAAAAGGGGCTGGAGTTCATCTGTTCCGCGGCGCCCGATACCCCCCTTCTGCTCCGGGGCGACCCGGGAAGGATCCGCCAGGTCCTGATCAACCTCATCGGAAACGCCATCAAGTTTACTGATGAAGGGGAAGTTGCGGTCCGGATAGAGCAGGATTCAGCAGACGGGGAAGAAGTGATGATCCGTATTTCAGTCCGGGACACCGGGATCGGCATTTCGGCGGACCAGGCCGACGCTATTTTCCAGCAGTTTACCCAGGCGGACGCCTCCAGCTCCCGCAAGTACGGGGGGACCGGGCTGGGACTGGCAATCTCCCGGCAGCTGGTTGAAGCCATGGGCGGGAAAATCGGCGTGCTCAGCGAAGAGGGGCAGGGGTCTGAATTCTGGGCGACTTTCCGACTGTCCAGGCAGCCGGGTTCTGAAGTGGCCGGGGATCTAAGCCGCCTGGCTGAAATTCAGGGGGTTCGTATCCTGGTGGTGGATGACAACCGCTCAAACAGGGAGATCCTGCTGGAACAGTTCAAAGCCTGGGAGGCGAGGGCGGAGGCTGTTTCCGGTGGGGAGGAGGCCCTGCAATGTCTCCGTGACGCAGCAAAGAAAGGAGAGCCGTTCAAAGCCGCCATTCTTGACAGGATGATGCCGGGCATGGGCGGGGAGGCCCTGGGCAGGAGGATCAAGGCGGACCCTGATATCTGCGGCACCAGGCTGGTCCTGATGACATCCCTGGGTCAGCGGGGAGACGCTCGCAGGTTCAGGGACGCAGGGTTCTCCGCCTACCTGATCAAGCCGGTACGCGTATTCGAACTGTATGAATGCCTGGCTGAGCTGTTTGACTGCCTGTCGGTAGTCCTGGCTGATGAAGAGGAAGAGGCTGCAGGTCCCCTGGTTACCCGTCATTCCCTGAGGGAAATGCGCCGCGGGAATGCAAGGATTCTGCTGGTGGAAGACAACATAACCAACCAGTATGTAGCGCTGGGGATGCTCAGGAAGTTCGGCTTGTCGGCTGATACTGCATTGAACGGAAAGGAGGCGATCAAAGTCCTGCAACAGGTTGCTTATGACCTTGTGCTGATGGATCTCCAGATGCCTGAAATGGATGGGCTGGAAACCGCCAGGGCTATCAGGAATCCAGGATCCGGTGTCAGGAATCATGAGGTCCCGATTGTCGCCATGACTGCCCATGCGGGCCGGGAAGACTGCAGGAAGTGCATTGAAGCCGGGATGAATGACTACCTGGCCAAACCATTCAGCCCCAGGGATTTTGAAGGCATACTGGAAAAATGGCTTCCTGATGAAAAGGAGCATGCCCTCCCGATGAGATTTATCATTCATGACCCCGGGGTTTTTAACCGGGCCGATCTTTTTTCCCGGCTAATGAATGATGAGGGCCTGGTGGACAGCGTACTCAGAGGCTTTCTCCAGGACACTCCTTTGCAGATGGAAGCGTTGCAAAGGTCATGGAAGGCTGGAGATTTTGACGCAGTCAGGAATTATGCCCACGCAATCAAGGGATCAGCCGCCGACGTCGGCGGGGAAAACCTTGATCGGGCCGCATCTCTCCTGGAGGTTTCCGCTGGAAGCATGGACAAGGATCGAATTGCCCGGGATCTTGCCGAAGTTGAAAGGCATCTTGGCCTTCTTATTGAGGCTCTGAGGTTATTCCTGACTTCGGCTTCACACACTGGGAGGTCATTGAGGCTTCTGTTGGCTGAAGACGGTGAAGACAACAGGAGATTGATCCAGGCTTATTTCAAAAGGGCTTCTGATTACCTGGATTTCGCGGAAAACGGAAAGCAGGCCGTGGAAATGTTCAAGAAGGGTGAATATGATCTGGTCCTCATGGATGTCCAGATGCCGGTAATGGACGGATATGCTGCCGTGGCCGAGATCCAGGAATGGGAGAAGGAATCGGGCCGTGTCCCGGTGCCGATAATAGCTCTAACCGCCCATTCCGGGAGAGAGGCTGAAAAGAGGAGCCTTGATGCCGGCTGTTCAGGCCACCTTACCAAGCCGATTAAAAAGAAGGCGCTGATGGAGGCCATCCAGAAATACAGGACAGACAAATAGCATATTATGTGCATGAAAGGCGTGACCGTTTAAAGGTTGTCTGGCAGCCGCCCCGGGATTCACCCGGTGAACAGATGGCTTCGGGAAGGGCTCGGCCCAGGATTCGGGCCAGGAGAGGATTGCATGTACCGGAACGAGGACAGGATTGTTGTTCATGCTGACGTTGACCTGGAAGACCTGATTCCCGGGTTTCTCGAAAACCAGCACCGTGACGCGCTGAAAATCATGGAACTGGTGGAGCTGGAAGGGTATGACGAAGTCCGGAGAATGGGTCACTCCATGAAGGGTTCAGGCGGGGGTTACGGCTTTGATGAAATCACTGCCATCGGGATGAGGATCGAGTCAGCGGCCTGCAACCGTGATGCCGTCGCGATCGGCAGCCAGGTGGAAGCTCTCCTGGACTATCTTGCCAGGGTCGAGGTTGTGTATGAATGATGAAGCGGCCCTCATTCTCTATATAGATGATGTAAGAGACAACCTTTTGCTGGTGGAAAGGTTCCTGGCCTCGGATTACAGGGTGATTACTGCCGAGAATGGATCGGACGGCCTGGAAAAAGCCAGGGAGGAGAAACCCGCCCTGATTCTGCTGGACATCATGATGCCGGGGATGGATGGATATGAAGTCTGTTCAGCCCTGCAGTCCGATGAGGGAACAGCCTATATACCGGTTGTCTTTGTTACGGCTCTGGGAGAAGAAAAAGACAAGGCCAGGGCTTTTTCAGTTGGAGCTGCCGACTACCTTGTCAAGCCCATCCGGAAACAGCTCCTGGTGGAAAAGATAGAGAAGCATCTCAGGACCAATGAGCAGTGGAACCAGATCCAGAAGAGGGCGGAATCATGGCTGGAGAAGGTGCAGCCCTCGGATTTCCTGCAATTCAAAGACTTTCTTTGTGACAAGATCAAGGTGGCGAGTGAAGCCCGTTTCAGAATGTCCAGTGCCCAGCCTTCCGGAATTTATAAGGCTGCCTCTGACCTGGGAATCTCCGAGGAGAATCTAGCCCAGTACATGGCAGGATTTACCGGACTTCCCTATAGCGCAAATATCAATCCAGAGGATATTGAGCTCGGGGTGCTTCCCGCTGCTTTCTGCAGATCCAATCATGTGATAGCAATGGAAACGCCAAAGGAAGGAAAGGCTTTTGTACTCAGCAATCCTTTTGACATGGAACTGATGGATACCCTGGCCGGCCACTTTCATCTTGGCAAGTCCTCCAGTGTCTCCATAACCCACCCCCGGAATATCACTGCACTTCTCAGCGAGAGCTCTATCAATATCAAGGATGCTCATTTTAAAGGCTCCGGCGGTGCCAAAGACGGCAAAAAGGTAATCGACTCATTATCCGGGATCGAGATAGCCGGGCAGGATAGCCCGGTAGTCAAAATCACCAACAGTATATTGAACTCGGCCGTCAGGGAGAGGGCCAGCGACATCCATATCGAACCTAAGGACAGGGAGACCGTAGTCAGGTTCAGAATTGATGGGGACTTGAGGAACGCCTTCAACTTGAAGCCCAGGACCGGGGTCATGGTCATATCGAGGCTCAAGATTATCGGGGGGATGGATATTGCGGAGAAACGAAAACCGCAGGATGGCGGATTTGTAGCTGAGTTAAGTGGAAGGACCTTTAACCTCAGGCTGTCCACTACCTCCACCCCGTACGGTGAAAGCCTGGTCATGAGGCTGCTGGAACCTTATGCCGAGCCTAAAAAACTGGAAGAACTCGGGATGCTGAAAACCCAGAGCCGGACCCTGGTGAGGGTAGCCAACAAAACCAGCGGGATTATCCTTCTTGTCGGATCAACCGGCTCCGGGAAAACCACCACCATTTACAGCCTTCTCCATAATATTGATCACGAAAAAAGGAGCCTGATGTCCGTGGAGGACCCGGTTGAATACCGGATGCCTTTTGTGAACCAGCAGCAGGTTAATGAAAAAGCCGGTGTCACTTTCGAGGCCCTTCTGAAGACAGCTGTCAGGCAGGACCCGGATGTACTTTTCATGGGCGAAATCAGGGATACGTTTTCTGCCAGGATCGCCATTGATTTTGCCAGTACCGGACATCTTACAATATCAACGCTGCATACCTCCAACGCCACATCGGCCATCTTTCGATTAGGCCGGTTGGGCATAGAAAGAGGAATCATTGCCAGCTCGGTTCTGGCCATCGTCGCCCAGAAACTTATCAAGAAGCTGTGTCCTCATTGCAAGAAAATCGTGACGATTTCCGAGAGCGAAGCCGAGATGTTCCGGACTTTTACCGATGACATCCCGGCGAGGGTCGCCCACCCGGTCGGGTGTGAGAAATGTTCCAATACCGGGTACCTCGGAAGGGAGGGCGTTTATGAGGTTCTGGAATTTGACCGCGAGGTTTCCGACCTGCTCAATTCCGAAGCTTCGGTAGCGGAGATCAGGGAATTTGTGCGCGGAAGGGGGGATTTCCTGATCAGCACCCATGGAATCTACAAGGCCGGGAATCTGACAGTAAGCCCAGAGGATGTGTACAGGAAGGTTCTGGCCGAAGAATTAACCGAGATTGATCTCCTGCCTGAAGACGATCCAACGCCTGGATCGCGGCCTGTTGAGGTTGAAGAGGAGCAGCCGGTTGATCTGGTGGAACCTGCTGTCCTGGCCCCTGGGCGCACGGTGGGAAAGGGAGAAGGAGGAAGGGTCGCCTCCTCCAAAGAGAGCCGGACTCCGTCGATCCTTGTCGTGGAAGATGATGAGGATACCAGGAAGCTGATTACGCGTTTCCTGGAGAGTGAGGGCTACCAGGTCTTTTCAGCCGGAGACGGCGTAGAAGCGCTTCTCCAGCTGGGGAGCAGGGACTTTGACCTGGTCCTCTCAGATGTGGATATGCCCAATCTTGACGGTTTCAAGCTTCTCGAGATGATGGCGCAGAAGAGGCTGGATTACCCGGTGATTCTCCTGACCTCCCGGGATGACCCCGGGGATGAGGAGATGGGGCTGGAGCTGGGAGCCATGGATTACATCAGGAAACCAATTAAGAGGGAGCTTTTACTGTTGCGCGTCAGGAGAACGCTTCAGAGCGGGAGGTAGAGGTGGACGATAAACATGGTATCCAGAGGTGCTGCCGGGAATGCGGAAAAGCTTTGAACGAGAGTGACGAGGCCTACTGCAGCCAGTGCCAGGTGGAAATCGCGGAAGAAAACATTGATGATCCTCGAGAAGAGGTGTTGGAAGAGCTCTCCTCCGGAGAAAAGCGGGAAAGCCGGGTGAAACTGGCTGTTCTTATCGTTGTTCTGCTGGTGGCAGTCGGGGTCATAATATACAGGATCCCGGCTTTCACGGCAGCGTTGGAGGATGATCAGCCGATCCGGAAGGGGACCTACGAGACTGATGCGGGAACCGACCGGTGCATCAGTAATCTCTGGGTTATATCGAAGATGCTCGGGGATGGAGATTTGCCGGACAGCAGCATTGTATGCCCTGAGAGCGGCAAGCCGTACACTGTTGTTGAGGATGCCGTCAATACAACGGTTTTTTGCCCAAATCCCCGCGAGCACGGACTGATGGAGATACGGGTAAGCAAAATGTTTCCCTGCCCTGAGGTAAAGCAATGAGCGGGACTGGAATAGTCTGCCCGCGCGGGTTTTCCCTGGTGGAACTGCTGGTAGTCCTCGCCATATTCGGGGTCATCGCCTCCTTTGCCATTCCGCAGTATTTGATTTATGTAGAGACCGCTGAAGCGACGGCCTGCCTGGTGGAACGCGGCCAGACCAACAGGATGATAATTTCCTGGATCAGTGATCACCAGGATACCGCCTTCACCAGCCTTTCCCAGCTTGCCGGCGGCGGGTATGTTGAGGAAGTACCTAACTGCCCCCACGGAGGGGAGTGGGTACTTGTTCCGGCGGAACAGAATTTCGGGACCCCGGTTGTCGGGTGCTCCCTTCATTTCTGGCCTGAGGGTGAAACAGGCGCTGATACCGGAGGCGGCACGGAAGTTGGAAACGGCCAGGCGCCTCTGACCAGCCTGGGATCTACCTTTGATGAAATAACCAGCGCCATGATCGGCCTGGTCAGGGATTTTTACGAGGAGAAAGGCAGGTATCCCAGGAGCTGGGGGGATCTCGCGTTTTCAGACATCGGACTGGATCCTGAAGAGTGGGGTGATGCTGTTGAGGGTGTTATCTACACCCCCAGGGGAAGGCGGATTAATGTGAGTCCGGCTGAGGGCTTCACCTTTCATGTGACGGGACCAGACGGGAGTCCGCTGGAGCTGCCCGCCAGCAATAACTGGAACCTTGTGTACAACATGGCCGACGGGAACTGGTACTACAGGAATATCAATAAGAAGAATCTTGTTGATATTTCCACCCTGAGCGTTGTGGCGGATTGAGGACGGAGTTTTCGCGCGGGCTAAATGTAATAATCGATCTGGTGGCCGGATGTCTCCAGGTCAAGCAGGGATCTCAGGGTTGTCGATTTTAGAAATTTTGCCTGCGTATCATGGAGTTCAATCCAGAATTTTCGGGCCAGGCAGTGCGCCGTCTTGTCGCATGAATCGGGACGGTCCACGCAGGGAACCGGTACGATGGATCCCTCGAGAGCGGTTATGATCTCGAACATCGTGATCTCTTCCGGGGGCCTTTTGAGAATGAACCCTCCCCGGGGCCCGCGGACGGATTCAATGAGGCCCTGATCCTTGAGCGGTATCAGAATATTTTCCAGGTAATGCGGGGAGATCTGCTGACTTTCGGTTATCTCCCTTCTTTTTACAGGACCCTCCTCATAGTTCCTTGTTATTTCCAGCATGGCCCTCGTGGCGTATCTGCTTCGTGTTGATAGTTTCATCTCGACTCCTTACCAGCAGATTTCAATGGAGAAAGTTTAGTGAATTGGTTAACTTTATCCAGTATAGATACCGTATGGGGGCAAGTCAAGGGCGAAGTGCCTCAGTTCCCTGTCTCCTGATCTGCCGGCCTTCGTCAGCGGATTTCGGCCTTGTAGAGTCTGAGGCTGTTGCTGACTACGGAGACGCTGCTCATGGCCATGGCCAGGGCGGCCAGGATGGGGTGCAGGTGGCGAAGCATCATCGGCAGGGACTCGATTGGCGCCAGGACGCCGGCGGCAACAGGAATCAGGGTCACGTTGTAGATAAAGGCGAGAAAGAGGTTCTGCCTGATGGTCTGCATGGTCCTGCGGCTGATCTCAATGGCACGCGGTATTCCCTCCAGGCTTCCGCCGGCCAGGATTATGTCCGCGGCCTCGATTGCCACGTCCGTTCCGGTGCCGATGGCAATCCCGGTATCCGCCTGGGCCAGGGCCGGAGCGTCATTGATTCCGTCTCCGACCATGGCAACCCTTCGGCCCAGGCCCTGTATTTCCTTCACCTTTGAAGATTTTTCTTCGGGCCTGACGTCGGCGTAGACCTCATCAATGCCTGCCTGGCCTGCCATGGAATCAGCAGCTCTCCTGTTGTCCCCGGTCAGCATAACCACGGTCATGCCCTGCCGGTGCAGGCGCTTTACGGCCTCCCGCGAGTCAGCCTTCAGGGAGTCGGAAACCGCGACCAGACCGGCGAGGGATCCGTCAATGTTGATAACCATGACGGTTTTTCCTTCCGCCTGAAGCTGCTCGATCCGATCCAGGGCGCCAGCCGTGAAATCCTGCTCAAACCACCCCGGTTTGCCGGCCCGGACCATTAAGCCTGATACTGATGCCTCCACCCCGGAACCTCCATGGGCGCGGAAACCTGAGGCAGGCTCAAGCTTGATTCCTTTTTCCTCCGCCTTCCGGACAACCGCTTTTCCCAGGGGGTGTTCGGACCCCTTTTCAGCGGAAGCGGCAAGGGCCAGGAGTTTTTCACTGTCAAAGTTGGCCCGGTCAAGGACCACAATATCGGAGACCGACGGTTTCCCCTCGGTAATGGTTCCGGTTTTGTCGAGAATTATGGTGTCGAGCCGGGCTGCCCCCTGCAGGGCCTCAGCCTTCTTGAAGAGGATTCCTTGTTCAGCGCCCTTCCCGGTGCCGGCCATGATCGCAGTCGGTGTGGCCAGGCCCAGGGCGCAGGGGCAGGCTATAACCAGGACCGCCACCAGCCTGATCATGGATGTGACAAATTCACCGGTGATCAGTAACCAGGCAACAAAAGCCGCCACGGCAACCAGGATAACCGCGGGGACAAACAGGGCGGCCACCCTGTCCGCCAGGGCCTGGATGGGCGCCTTGCTTCCCTGGGCATCCTGGACCAGGCGTATGATCTGGGCCAATGCCGTATCGCGTCCTACCCTGGTGGCGCGAAATTTGAGAAGGCCTTCGCCATTAATGGTTCCCCCGGTTACCGTGGCACCGGGCGTTTTGTCCACGGGAATCGGTTCCCCGGTCAGCATCGATTCATCCACGGAAGATTCCCCTTCCGTCACCGTGCCGTCTACCGGAATCCGCTCTCCCGGACGAACCAGCAGGACCATGTCCTCCTGAACTTGGGTGAGCGGTATTTCGTGCTCCTCACCGTCTTCAATTACGGAAGCGGTTTTGGGCTGCAGCCCAATCAGTTTCCGGATAGCGCCCCCGGTCCTGCCCTTGGTGCGGGCTTCCAGAAGTTTTCCCAGCTTGATCAGGGTGATGATCACCGCCGAGGTCTCGAAGTAGACATGGTCACCCAGGACCGGGAAAAGGAGCAGGGCCAGGGAATAGAAATAGGCTGCTGAGGAACCAAGAGCTACCAGGACATCCATGTTGGCGCTCCTGTTCCGGATGCTTTTCAGCCCCCCGGTATAGTAGTCCCATCCAGTGTAAAACTGCACCGGGGTAGCAAGGGCCAGGAACAGCCAGTTGACCCAGGGGGCATGGCTCCATTCCCCTGCCAGTCCAAAATCCCGGGCCATGCTGAGGATGAACAAGGGAAGGGCAAAAGCCAGGCCGACCAGGAACTTGCGGGACTGGTCCCGGATCTCAGCATCCCTGGCCTCCTGTTCCGCGTCTTTCTCCTCATCACTCTCCCCGGAAACCACCGCATCATAGCCGGCCCTGCGGACCTCTTCCAGGATTTCCTCCCTGCCTGACACTTCGGGCAGAAATTCGAGCGAAGCGCTCTCGCCGGCGAAATTGACGGAAACAGTGATTATGCCGGGAAGCTTTGCAAGACTCTTTTCAATGGAAACGGCGCAGTTGGCGCAACTCATTCCGGTGACCGCCAGGTTGAGCCGGCTTGCGGCAACCCCGTAACCGGCTTTCCTGACTGCTTCCACCAGGGAATCAATACCGACCATTTGCGGGTCAAACCTGACAACCGTATTTTCACCGGCAAAGTTTACAGAAGCCTCCCTGACTCCGTCGATTTTCCTGAGGCTCTTTTCAATGGCAGCAGCGCAGTTGGCGCAACTCATTCCAGTGACAGGAATATTAATGGTCTGTTCAGGCATAGGTCCAACCCGCCTGCCCTCCATTCAATCAATGAAGGGCCGGCATTGTCTGGCTGATTGATCAATCCCCCCGTTCAGCATCCCGGTTCAGACTGGGCGGCCCTGTGGCGGCCGGCACCCGGGAATCAGCCGATTTCCCTAATGGGTATGGCCATGGTCCACAAAGTAGAGTTCCCGGAATTCCCCGGCCAGTTCCCTTACTTTTGCGACATGGGCCTCATCAGTGGTCTGTTTGCACTGCATGGCGGATATCAGCAGCTGGTGAAGGACCGTTATCTTTTTCTCGTAGTTCTCATCCCCGGGTTTAACCCTCTGCGTCATAAAATACTGGGAGACGATTTCCTGCAGCTGGTTGGCGTGATCTTCCTTGTTCATGACCCACCGGATAAGCTGGTTGGCGTTACCGGGATCCGCATTCTCCAGGGTCTTAATCTCCCGCATGGACTTCTCGATTGTGGTCGCATGCTCCAGGATCATTTCCACCCTGGCTTCGTCATCATAGATTCCGCAGGGGATCTCGCAATGGGCCGACAGGCTGCCGGTAAACAATATCAGCAATGAAACACTGAACAGGGCAGGAAAAAATGTTTTTTTCATAACATACTCCTTTCGGGTTTATCAGGAAGTTGACTGGTTAATACTCATCTAACCGATGTGCAGATAATCAGATTTCTTCAAGGTTATATGCAGAGCGAAGCGGTTTTGATACAGTTTTTTTGTTATCAGCCGGGATATTGGAGGATCCCTCATTTCTTTTTCATTATTATTTGAGTTTTTGCACAGCATCAATCCTGAAAAGGGGCGAAAAGCCGAAACTGCCGGTAACGGTATGGGGCCCCGCCTATTCGAAAGTAATTGCGGCGGCCCGGTTTACGCTGCCCGGCGACTGCAGGATAGAAGCTTTTCCGCCCTCCAGTACCTGTTCATCTTCCCATTCCCCCGTGTCTATATTGATCCACCTTGCCAGGCCGTTTCCCTCAGCATCCGAAAGATCAAGCATAACTTCTCCCCCGGCGGGGAAGTAGACGGCATAGAATTTCCCGGGGGATGCCGCAAGGTAGGCCTCGTTTTCCTCCCGGCCTGAGAGCAGGTGATTGGCAGGGTTGATTTCCCAGGCGGGAATTACTGATTCCAGTTTCCTGGCTGCTTTCAGGCAGGCGACAGCCTTGTCATTCAGGCCCAACCCTGCATCAGGACGGTGAAAACGAATCGAGGCGGCTCCTGCCAGCAAATGCCGCCAGAACCTCTCTATCGCGTCCTGGTCGGTGTGTCCGAACTTATTTCCGGTGGCGCCGTAGGTCTTGGTGGTGTTCATGGGCCGGGGTTGTTCGGAGAGGTAATCTCTTACATAGAGAAAATTGTCCCAATGCTTCTCCCCTTTGTTGTGGTTGTTCTGGGAGACATCGACGAAATCGTACAATTCAGGATGATCAAAGGTCCTCTTGTGCTCCTCCCCCGCCAGGTCCCAGTCGTCCCACATTTCGGTGACATAGACCTCCCGGCCCTGCGCCCGGGCCTTTGATTTGACGTACTCCGCCCAGAACCTTCCCCACTCCTCTTCTCCATTGGTTTCGTTATCCATGCAGTAGAGCACATGCCGGTACCCGAAGGAATGCTCCAGCAGCTTGTCGACGAATTGTTTCTGGAACCGGAGCACAGCCTGGTTGTCCCTTTGCCCCGGGGTCGTAAAGAAGAAAGGCTGCCGGTTACGTCCCGGGTGGTCCGGGTAGACCGTGTCAAATCCTGATTCCTCATAGGTGTAGTTGACATTGTTCCCGGGGTTATAGGGGTGCGCCTGCCAGTGGTTCGCACTGTTGTTGTCCGTGTAGTCGAAGCGGTCCCAGATTTCAATCTGGACAATAATGTCCCTGCGGGCGGTTTCCCGCAGCAGGCGTTCGAATCTGAGCCAATATTCATCGTTCCA
>CAZOGT010000037.1:0-14968 GCA_964579015.1 uncultured Acidobacteriota bacterium
GGACCTTGATTCTGAATCCCATTCTGTTGGCATGCAGTGGGATTCCGCTCTCGGCCAAAGAGGGACGTTCAGCCTGTCCAGCGATTTTCGCAAGTCTCCTGATTTTGACTCTTTTACCCTTTTCAGCGGGATTGTGGAAACCCCGGATGGCTACTTTTTTGATTTTGAGACTGTAGCCCTGCAGCGCGACAGTTATTGGAGCAGTACTTCCGCGGATATCGGATACATGGTGGGACCCAGGTCCCGCCTCAATTTTACAGGGAGTTTTTCCTTCAAGAATTACGAAGATTTGCCTGATTTCAGGCAGGAGGATCAGATCAGGTCGCAGGCAGGCATGAAGTTTTCCCGGGATATTTCGGAACGGACAAGCTGGAATACCGGGTACGATATCAGGTACTGGGAATATTTCGGCGGTGATTCATCAGCATACAGCCACAACCTGGGACTGGGGCTCAGGCATATGTTTTCACCAACACTTTCTTTGAACCTTTCTGCCGGGCCGGCGTATGTAGTATACACAGGCGGAGAGGAAATCTTCGACAACAAGGCTGGATATAATGCCAGCGCTGTATTGCAGAAGAGGGTTGAAAAACACCTTTTCAGCCTCAGCTACAACGAAAGAAACGCCGCAACCTATGGGGCCGGGGGTATTGTAAAGACCAGGGACGCCGGGCTTGATTACAGCCGTGAGTTTGAATGGATTTTGATCAATGCCTCACTAAGGTATTTTGATACTGAGGCCCTTTATGAAGCCGGATACTCTCCCGAAGGTATCTATTCAATGATGTCCCTCGGATTCAAGCTGGCCAGGAGCCTGATGCTTGAAGTTGGAGGCAGTTACAGAAAACAAGATAATGATGATTCCGGCTTTGAATCCCGGTATCCGAACTATGACAGGAAACGGATATTCGTTTCCATCAGGTTCAACTTTCCTGAACTATGGAGAATGGGTGGATGAAGAAACTTGTCCTGAATGATCCTTTTGACATACTGGTTTTTTTGGACCGCAGGAAGTGGTGGCTCATCCTGACCATCATCCCGATATTCGCTATCGGTTCCCTGGCAGCCTATTTACTTCCCAGGTTTTATGCATCCGAAACCCTGGTCCTGGTGGAGCCAAAGGATGTGCCTGATGATGTGGTAAAGGATTACATCACCCTTAATACTTATGAACGGCTAACCGCAATCCAGGAAACCGTAATAAGCAGGACCAATCTCAGGCAGGTCCTGAATGAATTCCCTGAAGGTTTCCAGGATATCCGCCACCTGTCTGAAGAAGAGCAGATTGCAAGGCTTCGCCAGAGAATCTCGATCGAAGTGACTACGAATCCCAGGGGCAGGACTTCCGTGGTCCCCTACTTCAAGATTTCATACGAGGACCGGGACCCTAAAAATGCCCAAAATGTGACCCGGCGTCTGACCAGGTTTTTTATTGACTATGATACATCGACCAGGGAACAACAGGTTTTTGGGACTACCGAGTTCCTCAAAGGAGAAAGGGACAAGATAGGCAGGGAGCTTGAGGAAGTCGAGAATGCCCTCTCCAGGCTGAAGGAACAGTTCCGTTACGAACTTCCTGAACAATTGGAGACAAATCTCAGGCATTTGGAGCGCCTGCAGACTGACCTGGTGGCCAATGGCGAGGAACGTGACAGGTACATTACCCTGAAACTTGAACTGGAGCAGAGATTGTCGGGAACCCCCAAGTACCTGGAACCTGAGGATGTCCCTTTTTCCCAGGGTGGGAGAAGAATATCAGAAAAGGTCCAGGAATACCGGGAGAAGGAGTCGCAGCTCAGACAGCTGCGGAACAGGTATACCGATAACCATCCTGACGTAAGGATTCTGAAAGAGGACCTTGAACAACTGAGGAGCCAGATTCCTCCCGAGGACCTGGAAGAAGAGGTGGTGGAGGAGGATCCAGGTTCCCAAGAGGAAGAGGAAGGCCTCATCAATCCCGTTTACCAGAACCTGCAGGCCCAGCTGACCCAGCTTGAAACGGAGTTAAAGATTAATGAGGAACGCCGGGAAAGGCTCAATCGCGATGTTGCTCTTTACTCCAGGAGAATTGAAAATACGCCGCAAAGGGAACAGGAGATTTCCAGCCAGCAGAGGATGTATGACAACCTCCAGGATCGCTACCAGGACCTTGAAAACAAGCTGTCGGATGCCGAGCTGGCCAGGAGCGCCGAGGCCCGGCAGAAAGGAGAACAGTTCAAGATTGTTGACCCGGCCAGTTTTCCCCTGAGTCCAAGCAAGCCCAATCGAATGCTGGTTATTCTCGGATCCCTTGCGGTTGCCCTGGGCGTGGGCTTTTCGCTGGCAGCCCTGTCTGAATTCCTGGACCAGAAAATCTGGACACATGCTGAAATCAAACAGTTGAGTCTCCCTGTGCTTGGAGAGATTGCCCACATCATGACTGAGCAGGAAGCAAGAAAGAGGCGGAGGAATTCCTACATGATGATCCTGATTACCTTCGTTTACGGAATCCTCTGGGTAGGAGCTGTCGCCGCTTTCTATTTGATCCCTTTCACCAGAACGCTGGGAACTGAAACCCTGGCTGCAATTTTAGGTTGGTAAGAATGAGAATAATAGACAATCCCCTCTTGCAACTGTCGAGGGTCCACCAGAAGGGCCGCGCGACAGGTACCCAGGATCTACATAAAGGCGACCGTCAGATACATATACAATTCTACGACGGGCTGATAGAGTCGGTTAATTCAAACATATCTGCATACCGCCTCGGCCAGATGATGGTCAAAGCCGGGTTAATCGATGCTTCCAGGATGGGAAAAGCCCTTGGGCGCTCCAAGGGGGTGCTGATGGGGGAGCAGTTCCTTGATGAGGAGAAAATCCAGTTCCCGCAACTGGAAAAGGTCCTGGTCAGCCAGGCGGTTGAGCTTTTCCTGCTTGCCGTCCGGGAAGGATTCGAAATCGGGTCATTCCAAAAAAGGAGAGGCCCCAAGTCAAAGTATCCTCTTCATTTTCCCGTTGAACAGATTGAGCTTGAACTTGCGCGGCTTGCACCTTCAGGCGTGGATGTACATGAAAAATCGCGGTTCCATCTTAAGCCCGGCCTTCTTGATTCCCTGCCGTGGAATCCTGAAGAGATTGCTGTTCTGGGATGCCTCGATGTTCCGAGATCAGCTGAGGAGGTCGCTTCCCTGAGGTCTCTTCCCCTGGATCGGGTAAAGGAAGTATTGAGAGTGCTCCTGAATATTGACGCTATAGCAGCCCTGCGGAGCGGAGATCTGGAGCCGGAGGTTTTTTCTCCGGGTGATTTTGATCCCATTGGCGAAATCGTTCCCAAGATGCGCCAGACCTTCAGCATCGAAGAGCTGATAGAAGTGGAATTCAGCAGCAACCTGATAGGGGAGCAGGCCAGGGTGTTGAAAATTCAGCTTACACAGACTGAAAGCAGAAAGCCCCTCTCGATAATCAATGTTACAAGTCCCGAAATCGGGGACGGGAAATCTCTGGTGAGCTGCATCCTGGCGCTTAATCTGGCCAAGGACTCGGGAAAAAGAGTCCTGCTGATAGATGCTGATCTCAGGGGGTCAAGCGTACACAGCAAGTTCGGGCTTTCCCTGGGGCCCGGTTTGTTTCAGTGTCTAACCGGAAAATTACCACCTTACTGCTACCTGCGCAGGATCGGAAGCCTTTATATAATGACAGCCGGAGAATATACTGATGATGCTGTGGAAGTTCTCTCTCTGACCCGGATGGGCGAAATTCTCACCCAGTTCCGGCAGGATTTCGACATGGTTATTATTGATTCCACGCCTCTTCTTCCTGTAGCTGATGCAAGGCTTCTGTCCTCGATGGTTGACGGCACAATCCTGGTTGTTTATCAGGGTAAGACGGCATTCGGTAATATAGTCAGGTCAATAGAGCTTCTTAAGAACTCCAATCCCCTGGGCATTGTGTTGAACGGAGTCAAGACTACCCTCCTCACGGAAACCCTGGCCGGCTACGGCTACGGCTATGGCTATGGGTACGGCTACGGAAAATATGGCTACGGAAATCCCTATGGAACGGAGAGTCGGAAAAAGAGAAAGCAGGGTCATAAGAGGGGATCCAACAAGAGCAGGAGGCTTTTTGCGCCCAGGGAAAAGAAGGGCGAGGATTAATAGAACGGGAAAGGTTCAGCCTGGGGAGCATTTATTTCCTTCAGCGGAAAATTGGATATTTTAAGTAAGAAAGTCAGGAATTTATGAAAGCGAAAGTATTATTTGCGATCATCCTTGCCGGCATGTGTGTTTTGGTCCTGTCCTGCAATTTCAGGCAGGAAGGCTCCCGGGAGGAGATTATCGCCAGCGCCCGGGAATACCTGGATGAGAATAAATTTGAAGAGGCTGAAATCGTCCTGATGAGAGCCCTGAAGAACAATCCCTCTGATTCGGAAATGAGGCTGATCCTTGCGGAAATGTACCAGGAATCCGGGGCTCACGAGGAAGCGGTATTTCACCTCAGGAAAATTCTTGAACTGGAGGCTGAGAATATTGATGCCAGGTTAAAACTTGGGAATTACTATCTGCAGGCCGGGCCGGTTGCCGGAGATCACCTCTATGACGAGGCGCTGAAGCTTGGAAGCGAGATCCTTGAAGAGAGTCCTGGTAATCTTGACGCCAAGATCATGCTCGCCAATGCTCATGCCGGGCTCAGAAACCTTGATGAAGCAATTACGCTGATGTTGGAGGTCCTGGAGGCCGATCCGGATAACCTCGCAGCGATCCTGAACCTGGGGGCTTTTCATATGCGGCTCTCTAAAACAGAGGAGGCCCTTGAGTTTTACGAGCGCGCTATTGTTGCAGAGCCGGAAAATCCTCTTGCCCACCGGTCAATCGCAAATTTTTATGCCTCCACTGGAGATATCGAAAAGGCCGAGGAGCATTTCAGGAAAGCTTTTGACATTGACCCGGAAGATCAGAATACACTCTTCTCCTTGACCAGGTTTTTCATGCAGATCAAAAGGCCGGATAAGGTCGAGGCATTCTACCAGGAAGCCATTGAGAAAAGTTCCAGCCCTGAAGACATGAAAATCAACCTTGCCAATTTCAAGATCTCCCAGGATCAGAGGGCGGAAGGCTACGCCATCCTGGAAGAACTCCTGAAGGAGAACCCTGACCATCGGAACCTTCTCCTGCGGCTGGGGGAACTCTATATTCAGGACCGGAGGAATGAAGAGGCCCTGGAACTCGTAAACAGGCTGCTGGAAAAGGCAGACACTGACGCGGAAGCCAATTTTTTAAGGGGAAGGATCAGTCTCCTCGAGAATAATCAGGTAGAGGCCCTGCAGTACTTTACAAATGCCGTGACCTACAACTCCAGCCTGGTTCAGGCTCACGTGGCAAAATCTGAAGCCGAGATCAGCCTGGGCCGTTTCAGTGCAGCCGAGGAGACCGCCCTGAAAGCAATTTCCATAAACAGGCAGTTTGTTCCAGCCAGAGCCCAGTATGCCAAGGCCTTGGCCCTTAACGGGAACGCTGAACAGGCCCTTAAAGAGGCAGACGAAATCCTTGCCCAGTATCCGGATTTTAACAATGCCCTGATAGCCAAGGCGGAAGCATTGATTGTTCTTGAAAGATTCGAGGATGCGGCCGGGATCTTTAATGACCTTCTGGAAGAAAACCCCGATAACATATTTTTCCTGCACAGGCTCGGATTTATTGCCAGGAAAGACGGCAATTATGAACAGGCCCTGAACCATATCAGGCGGGTGCTGGAGATAAATCCCAATATTCAGGACGCAGTTAATGAATTGGTTGCAGTATACAGGCAGATGGGCCAAATCCAGGGAGGGCTTGCTGAACTGGAAAGACTGGCTGTGAAATCAGATGTTCCGGAAGTCTATTACATGCATAAAGGACGTGTTTATGTCGCGGAAGGTGAATTAGACGAGGCTGAAAAGGAGTTCAGGAAAGCCCTTGAAGCCAATCCTGATAACTACCAGCCCTATCTTTACCTTGGACAGATCAACCTTGGACGCAAGAATTATGCCCAGGCTGTTGAGGAGGTTGACAGAATCATTGAGCAGGACTCGCGTTTCGCCCCGGCCCATCTGCTGAAGGGCATGTATCTCTATTCCGCCGGCAACACTGCGGAAGCTGAGGCAAGTTATCAGGAGGTTCTTGAACTTAATACGGATGACCCGGTGGCTTCAAATAACCTGGCCTGGATATATGCCGACGAGGACCGGAACCTGGACAGGGCGCTTACCCTGGCTGAGAATGCCCGGGGAAAGGATCCGAACAATCCCCATTATGCGGATACCCTTGGCTGGGTCTATTACAGGATGGGCCGATATGTTCTGGCTGCCGACCAGTTGCTTTTCGCCATTAACAACGGGAACCCCGGCCCTGGAAATTATTACAGGCTGGGAATGGCCTATTATCGAAACGGGGATGAAACCCTGGCCTTGCAGTCGCTTCGGAAGGCTCTTGACTCGGACCAGGATTTCAAGGGAATTGAGGAAGCTCGCCGGGTTCTTGCTGAACTGGAGGGGTGAACTCCCCCGTGTTAACGGGGGACCGCTGTCCCCCGTCTCGCTGCATCATCATTGCTGCATCCCGTCGAGTCCTTCTGAGGCTTATCGAAAGGCATTTTTCACGATTGCCTGAGCGTCGGAAATTATAAGTTCCAAATGCTCATTGCCCTTGAAGCTCTCGGCATAAATCTTGTAAATTTCTTCGGTTCCGGAGGGCCGGGCCGCAAACCAGCCCTGTTCGCTGACTACTTTCAATCCCCCGATCGGGGCCTGGTTGGCCGGCGCCTTTGTCAGGATCTTCAGAATTGGATCCCCAGCCAGCTCCTTCTGCCTGATGACTCCGGGATCCAGACTTTTTAAGGCCTCTTTTTGGCCTCCTGTGGCCGGGGCATCGATCCTTCTGTACTCAGGTGATCCGAATAACCCTTCGAGTTCACGGTAAAGTTCAGCCGGGTCCCGCCCAGTGCGGGCCATTATTTCCGCGGCTAGCAGACCCATGATGAAACCGTCCTTGTCCGTGGTCCAAACCCCGCCGTTCATTCTGAGGAAGGATGCTCCCGCACTTTCCTCTCCACCAAAACCATAAGAACCGTCTGACAATCCGGGCACAAACCATTTGAATCCTACCGGCACCTCGGCAACAGTTCTTTCCAGGTGTTTGCCCACCCGGTCAATCATGCTGCTGCTGACCAGGGTTTTGCCGATTATGGCATCGGAACTCCAGTTGTTGCGGTTCTGGAACAGGTACCAGACCGCAACAGAAAGGTAATGGTTGGGATTCATCAATCCCCCGGAGGCGGTTACAATCCCATGGCGGTCAAAATCAGGATCATTGCCAATCGATATGTCAAACTTGTCTTTGAGGCCGATCAGGGATGCCATGGCCCAGGGTGAAGAACAGTCCATCCTGATTTTTCCGTCCTTGTCATAGGTCATGAAGGAAAAGGTCGGGTCCAGCTGCGGGTTGACAACGGTCAGGTCAAGCCCGTAGTGCTCAGCCAGAGGCTCCCAGTACTCCAGCCCGGAACCGCCCAGGGGGTCACATCCGATTTTTATTCCGGAGGATTTTACTGATTCGAGATCAACAACCCCGCCAATCTCATTGATATAGCTTCCGCTTAGATCAGCCGTCCCTGTAAATTCTGATTGAAGTGCCTTTCTGTAGGAAACCCTTCGCACATCATGGTTCCGGCCCGCAAGTATCAGGTTGGCCCTGTCTTCAATCCATTTGGTCGTGTCAGTGCCCGCCGGCCCTCCGTGGGGGGGGTTGTATTTGAATCCTCCGTCCCCGGGAGGGTTGTGAGAAGGAGTGATGACAATTCCGTCAGCCAGGGGTTTATTCTTTCCGGTATTGTGGCGCACAATGCTTCTCGAAATAACCGGGGTGGGGGTATAGGACAGGTGTTCATCAACAAAGACGTGCACCTGGTTGGCCGCAAGCACCTCCATGGCTATCGCCCGGGCCGGCTCCGAGAGGGCGTGGGTGTCCATTCCGAGAAAGAGGGGACCTTCAATCCGGTTCTCCCGCCGGAACTCGCAGACCGCCTGGGTAACAGCCGCGATGTGATCTTCATTGAAACTGTTTTTTGCCGATGATCCCCTGTGTCCCGAAGTCCCAAACTTTACCTGCTGGGACGGTTCTGAGGGGTCCGGTTTAGAAACAAAAAAATCAGTGACCAGCTTTGGGATATTCTCCCTTGATGACGGGTCTACAGGTTTTCCTGCCAGTTCGCTTGTTGCCATATAAACAAAACTCCTTTATGGAAAGCCGTCTGGTTTAAATGATCGATTCTGCTTTGAGAGCATTATATGTGTTTATCCGGCATATTGCACCAGTCCGTACGCCGGTTTCCCAGGTCTGGTTCTCCCAAAAAAACCGCGGGCTCCAGTTGACAACCAACCGGAGCTACCTTAAGATTTTGGGTTGAGAAGCCCTGGCCGGGTTTGAACGAGAGCGCGCAGCGATGCGGACTGAGCCCCGGCTGAGGCCGCACAGCCATGCCTTTGACTACCTGGAGGAGGCTGACAGGGAATAACGCAGTCAGGATGGATAAGCCGGCGCTGCCGGTTCGCAGGAAGGTCGGCCTTGGAGGCAGATAACAGCAAGTGCGGGCCTGTAGCAGAGGGTAATAATAAGTGGAGCTCACATTTTTTTATTTTTGCGCGGCGATTGCCGTTATTTCTGCCCTTTCCGTTGTCCTGTTTAAAAAAGTCATCTATTCCGCGTTGTCTCTGATTGTCTGTCTCTGCACGTTAGCCGTTCTTTTTTATTTCGCAGGCGGGCCTTTTATTGCAGCTATACAGGTGATTGTATACGCAGGGGCAATAATGGTAATGGTGCTTTTCGTAATCATGCTTACGACGCCGGAGAGCTCTTTTCCGGGAGCTCGTCGGCTCAAGAGGCTTCCTTTGGCCGCGCTTCCCCTGGCCGCCCTGCTGGCCGCCCTGCTTGTATGGATTTCGGCATTGATCCCCTCCGGAGGGAAGGATTCCGGAGGGGTCCCGTTTCAGGGTGATATGGAGAGCATAGCCGCAGCACTCTTCAGGGAGTACCTTCTGCCCTTTGAAGTAACTTCCATTCTGATTCTGGTCGCGGTAATCGGCGTTATAATTCTGACAAGGAGAGAAGAATAGGTTGTCTATGGTTTCAACAACGCATTTTCTGGTACTCGGGGCAATTCTTTTTTCCATAGGCATGGCAGGAGTCGTGATCCGCAGGAACATGATTGCCATGTTCATGTGTATTGAGCTGATGCTGAATGCGGTAAACCTGACCTTTATAGCTTTTTCCCGGCATTTTTCTCATGTTGACGGACAGATAATTGTGTTCTTTGTGATGGCCGTAGCCGCTGCAGAAGCTGCGGTGGGCCTGGCTATGATTGTCCTGTTTTACCGTCATAAAAATACCGTAAATATTGATGAAGCAAACATTATGAAATGGTGAATATGCTGGAATGGTACAGTCTTCTGCTGGTTTTTCCCCTGCTTGGGGCTGCAGTAAACGGAATAATTGGTAAACGGCTTCCGGTGTGGATGGTTTCACTCACAGGCTGCGGTACTGTGTTTATCAGTTTTGCCATTGCGTCAGCCGCCTTTTTTGAGCTTCTCAGGCTCCCATCAGACGAAAGGGCAGCCGTACAGGTGCTTTTCACCTGGATAGAGTCAGGTGATTTCTCTGCCAGGGCTGCTTTTCTCTTCGATCCCCTCTCTTCAGTAATGATACTGGTGGTTACCGGGGTCAGCTTTCTTATCCATGTCTACTCGATTGATTACATGAAGGGAGAAGCCGGTTACTACCGTTTCTTCTCTTACATGAACCTGTTTGTATTCATGATGAGCATCCTGGTCCTGGCTGATAATTTTCTTCTGATGTTCATCGGATGGGAAGGAGTGGGATTATGCTCCTACCTTCTCATTGGTTACTATTTTGAAACCAGGGTGGCCGGGGATGCTGCGAAAAAGGCTTTTATCGTTAACCGGATTGGTGATTTTGGATTCCTTCTGGCTGTATTCCTGATTTTTGTCACATTCGGCACCCTGGATTTTCTGGAGATCTCCAGGTTGGCATCAGTAGAGTTTCCGGCCGCGGAAGCGGGATTTGGGGTGCTCGGCATTATCTGCCTTCTTCTGTTCCTGGGAGCAGCCGGGAAAAGCGCCCAGATACCCTTGTATGTCTGGCTGCCCGACGCCATGGCCGGGCCTACTCCGGTCAGCGCCCTGATTCATGCGGCAACCATGGTTACGGCCGGGGTTTACATGATCGCCAGGAGCAGCGCCCTCTACTCCAGGGCTCCCGAAGCCATGATGGCAGTGGCATGCATTGGGGTTGCAACCGCCCTGCTGGCGGCCCTGATAGCCCTTACCCAGAGAGACATCAAGAAGGTTCTGGCCTATTCAACCGTCAGTCAGCTGGGTTACATGTTCCTGGCCGTTGGTGTAGGGGCTTTCGGTGCCGGGATTTTTCATCTTTTTACCCACGCTTTTTTCAAGGCCCTACTGTTCCTCGGTTCCGGAAGCGTTATCCTGGCCCTGCACCATGAGCAGGATATGTTCAGGATGGGAGGACTGAGGAAGTATCTGCCCTTCACCTGGTTAACCATGGCAACAGCCACCCTGGCAATTGCCGGAATCCCGCCTTTTGCCGGCTTCTTTTCCAAGGACGAGATCCTCTGGAAATCCCTGACCGCTCCAGGCGGGTCAGCGGTTCTCTGGATGGTCGGGGTCGCAGTGGCGGGCCTGACTGCTTTCTACATGGCTAGACTTATGTTCCTGACTTTTTATGGGGCGGAAAGATTCAGGGAGCCTTCCGGAAAAGCATCGCACCATGAACCAGGTCACCTGGACCCAAGGGAGCCTTCACTTTATATCAGGGTGCCCCTTCTCATTCTGGCCCTTCTTTCAGCCTTTGCCGGCCTGATCGGTCTTCCGGCCTGGCTGGGCCCCAACTATTTCGAGGAATACCTCCACCCCTCCTTCAAATATGTGCTGGCTGGAGAAGGGGCTCACCATGCGGGACACGGCCTTGAAATCGGGTTGACCCTGCTGGTTGTTGCCCTGGTTGTTTCCGCTGCCTGGCTGGCATGGTATTTCTTCCTGAAGGATCCCGGCCGGAGAGCGAAAGCAATCGGCTCCTGCAAAGGGGCCTGCACACTTTTAGTCAATAAGTTCTACGTTGACGAAATCTATGACATCCTGATAATCAGGCCGCTGCAGAGGATTTCAACTACGTTCCTGTGGAGATTCACGGACGATGCCGTGATCGACGGTGCAGTCAATGGGACTGCTTCTCTCATGAAGTTTTTCAGTGACCATGCCAGGAAGATTCAGAACGGTTACGTGCGAGGTTACGTAACCTGGATTATTGCCGGCGCGGTTTTTTTGTCACTCTATGTATTGTTTGTGAGTTAGTTTATGCCTGGCAGTCAACACATCCTCTCAATTTTATTGCTGATTCCAGTCACCGGAGCCATTTTTCTGGCACTGGTTCCCCGTCCGGGCATAAAAGGTGTAAGGATTGGGACCCTGGCGGTTACCCTGCTGACTTTTCTTGCCTCCCTGCTTTTGCTTCCCGGATTTGATTCATCCTCTGCCGAAATGCAGTTTGTGGAGAAGCTCCCCTGGATAAGCGCCGGGAATCTCACGATCAGCTTTCATGTAGGTATCGACGGGATAAGCTTGTGGCTGGTCATACTTACTACGTTCCTGATGCCGCTCTCAGTACTCGGAAGCTGGAGCATAAACCGCAACCTGAAATCATACATGGTCCTGATGCTTCTGCTTGAAGCCGGCATGATCGGAGTTTTCATTTCCCTCGACCTGGTTCTTTTCTATTTTTTCTGGGAAGCTATGCTTATCCCCATGTATTTTTTGATTGGCATCTGGGGTGGGACGCGTCGGATATACGCAGCGGTCAAGTTTTTTATTTACACGGCATTTGGATCTTTCATTATGCTGGCAGCGCTGATTGCGCTCTGGGCCTTCAATAACCTGGAAAGCTTTGACCTGGTCCAGATAACCCAGAGGCTTGCCTCAGGGGAAATCCAGATCCCTCCCCATGCTGAGTTGCTGATGTTCGCCGCTTTTTTCCTGGCATTTGCCATCAAGGTCCCGTTGTTTCCGTTTCATACCTGGCTGCCGGATGCCCACGTTGAAGCTCCAACAGCCGGATCAGTCATCCTGGCAGGAGTGCTTCTTAAAATGGGGACCTATGGGCTTCTCCGCTTCTGCCTCCCGCTCTTTCCTTCCGCAACCGTGAAAGCTGCTCCCCTGGTCTGTGTCCTGGCAATTATCGGGATCATTTACGGGGCTCTGGTTGCCATGGTGCAGCCTGATGTGAAAAAGCTGGTAGCCTATTCCTCAGTCAGCCACCTGGGATTCGTTGTGCTGGGCATCTTCACGTTCAGTTTCAGCGGAGTCCAGGGAGCAACCTACCAGATGCTGAATCACGGAGTCTCAACCGGCGCTCTCTTTCTCCTTGTTGGAATCATCTATGAACGAAGGCATACCAGACTGATCAGTGAATTCGGGGGGATAGCCCACAGGATGCCGGTGTTTGCCGCATTTTTCATGGTCATGACCCTGAGTTCCATCGGACTGCCGGGCCTCAATGGGTTTGTAGGGGAGTTCCTGATCCTCCTGGGAACCTTCAGTGAAAATTGGGTATACGCCGTGTTTGCCGCTTCAGGGGTGATCCTGGCTGCGGTCTACATGCTCTGGATGTACCAGAGGGTGTTCCTGGGAGAAATAGACAGTGACGACAACAGAAATCTTTCGGATCTTAACAGGCGGGAGATTGCCACCATTCTTCCCCTGATCCTCCTGGCCGTTTGGATGGGAGTAGCTCCCGGAGGATTCCTGAGAAAAATGGACGCCTCAATTCAGAAGTCTCTGGAACGTGTTGAGGAAGTCAGGAATTCCAGGGTGTACATGGTAGAGGACACAACGTTAATTAAACGATAGAAATTTCAATATGGATATCAATTATTCAGTTCTATGGCCTGAAATTTTCCTGACTGTAGCCGGGATCATGACCCTGCTTATCCCGATCTTTGCAGGCAGGGGTCGCCTTATCAGATATGAGGTTGGGGCTCTTGTCGCCTTTCCTTTCTGCCTGGTCCTGATCTTTGCCGGGAAAGGATTTGCTTCAGGGGAAGCTTTTTCCGGAATGGTTTCCGGGGATGCTTTTACCGATTTCGCCCGGATATTCTTTCTGGTGGCAGGGTTGATTGTCCTGGCTGTTTCCATCCCTTATTTGGAACAGGAAGGCATATATAACGAGGAGTTTTTCGCTTTACTGATATTCGTGACCATGGTGATGAGCCTGATTGCTGCAAGCCGGGATCTGCTCCTTACTTTTATCGGGATAGAGATCCTTTCAATCGCCTCATACATTATGACGGCTTTCCGTCTCAAGTCTTCCGGTTCGGTTGAGGCCGGACTGAAGTATTTTGTCCTGGGGGCCTTTTCCTCGGCCTTCCTTCTTTACGGCATAGCACTTCTTTACGGAGTTTCCGGGTCCACCAGGTACCAGGCTGTAGCAGAGGCTGCGGCAGATCAGGGGGCGTCCCCCCTTCTGCTTGCGGGACTGGCCCTGCTTGGTGTTGGACTGGCTTTCAAGGCCACATTTGTGCCTTTTCATGTCTGGTCACCCGACGTCTACGAAGGGGCCCCTATGCCTGTCACCGCTTTTCTGGCGGTCAGCTCCAAGGCCGCCTCCATCCTGGTCCTGCTGAGAATCCTGTATGAATGTTTTCCGGGGATGGCTGAGTGGCAGAGCGTCGGCTGGATCGCCGCCGTACTTACCATGCTTTACGGAAACATTGCCGCGCTGACCCAGAACAACGTCAAGCGGCTTCTCGCCTACTCCTCCATTGCCCATGCCGGATACCTGCTGGTGGGAGTGATCTCAGGGAGGCCGGCCGGTTTCCGGAGCGTTCTCTTCTACCTTGTCGCCTACGCGGTAATGAGCCTTGGTGCCTTCGCTGTCGTTCAAGTGCTGGCAGGAAAAAGTGAAGCATCGCAGCAGATCAATGATTATTCCGGAATCGGATTCCGTTACCCGTTTCTCGCCGGGACACTGTCCCTGTTTCTATTCTCCCTTGCAGGGATACCTTTCACAGTCGGCTTTGCCGGGAAGTTCTTCCTTTTTGCCGCGGCTCTTGAGCAGGAGATGTATTTTCTGGTTGTAATCGGACTGATCGCTTCAGCAATAGGCATATACTATTACTTGAAGGTTATTGTTACGATGTACATGAGAGCATCCGAGAGTCCGGATTCCGTGCCAATGGCCGTACCCCTGGTGATCAGGGTGATGGTGGCAGCGCTTGCCGCTGCAACCGTGGTGTTTGGTATACTACCAGGCTCATTATTAAGATTTGCAGGTGAGGCGGTACTCTTTTGAAAGAAGCGAAAAGAAAACTCGAAGAAAAAATTAAAAAGCTGGAAAGAGAACTCAATGATGAGTTGCCCAAGGCCCTCAAGAAGGCTTTGGAGCACGGAGATCTAAGGGAGAATGCGGAATATCATGCTGCCAAGGAGAGGCAGTCCTATGTTCAGGCTGAATTGGGACAGTTGAAGCAGAGGCTTTCAAAGCTCTCCATGATCAACCTCAACAAGATCCCGGAAGGAGTTGCCTCCTACGGCTCGATCGTGACGCTTTTTGACCTGGACAGGGAAGAAGAGATCACTTACAGGCTGGTATCGAGCGAGGAAGCCGATCTCAGCAAAAAGCTTATTTCCACGTCATCACCGATAGGAAAGAGCCTTATGGGACGGAAAGCCGGTGACGAGGTGGTGATCAGGACTCCCGGAGGAACAAGGACCTGCGAAATTGAGAAATTGATCACCATTCATGAGCAGGAAAAGGAATAGGATTCCGAAAAGATCCGCCTCGATTTTGTTCTCCTGTTGACCAAAACCATTCCCTGAGGCATCTGTATTGATAAATGACTGCAAAAAAAAGAAAACAATCTGCCAATAGCC
>CAZOGT010000038.1:0-14958 GCA_964579015.1 uncultured Acidobacteriota bacterium
ACTCGACCCCGATAGCGATTCCGACCCCGACCCCGAGATCGAATAAAAAGGGACCAGTAATGATTGGAGGAGCTTCTTTGAGAAGGTGCTCCTGGACCGGATAGTCGCAATGCTGACCAGATTTGGGCGACAAGGATATGCTGTTCGCGAAGAAGAGGAGGGATACGGAGAGGACCAATCAGGGGCTGAAGGAAATCACGGTCTCGGAGATGATTGATGGCAATGATCGGGGTCGGCGTCGGCGTCGGTATCGAAAAAAGGCGTCCCTGAATCTTTGGATTCCAGGCGTCCGACCGGGCACTCGACCCCGATAGCGATTCCGACCCCGACCCCGAGATCGAATAAAAAGGGACCTGGAAGGAAGAAAGAGGGGGCTGTATTTCATAAAAAGCCGCGGTAAGATGAGAATCATGTATTACCGAATCATTCTTGCCGGCCTTGTTTCATGCATTCTTGCAACGTCTGCCCTGGGATACGAAGCCAGGAACCTGCTCAGCGGCTACTGGGACCCGGGGGGAATTTCTGAAATAATCCTTTCCCCCGCGGAATGGAGCCCCTACCCCTCGATCGGGGAGAGGGAGGAATGGGAAGGCCTGCCCCGCGACCTGAAGGAAGCCTGTGTCAGGGCCGGAGAGGAAGCGCTGGAGTTTGAATGGCCCAACCTGCCGGCAACGGTCTTCATGGAGTTCCACCTCACCGGCAACAGGGAGAATTACCAAGGGCTGCAAAATGACCGTCGCCATGCCCTCTCCGCCCTAGTGCTGGCTGAACTGATCGAGAACCGGGGCAGGTTCATTCCCGGCATCATCAACGGAATCTGGGCTACCTGCGAGGAAACCTACTGGGGGGTTCCGGCCCACCTCTCCCTGCAGGCGGCCGGGACCGGATTGCCTGACTCCGGGGAGCCGACCGTTGATCTTTTCGCCGCCGAGACCGGGGCCCAGCTGGCCTGGATTAATTTTTTGCTGAGACCAAGGCTGGAAGAATACCATCCCCTGGTTTCCCGCCGGATTGATCATGAAATCGAAAGGCGAATCCTTACTCCCTGCCTGGAGCGGACTGATTTCTGGTGGATGGGTTTCGAGGCAGACCGAACGGTTAATAACTGGAATCCCTGGATCAATTCCAACTGGATAACCTGCATCCTGCTCTCCGAAAAGGATCCGGAACGCAGGAACAGTGCCCTGTACAAGGCCATGGAATCCATCGATAAGTTCATCAACGGCTACCCTGATGACGGGGGATGTGACGAAGGACCGAGCTACTGGGGCCATGCCGGGGGAAGCCTCTTTGACTGCCTGGACCTGCTCTATCTGGCCAGCGGAGGAAAAATAGACCTGTTCGGGCATCCCCTGATCAGGAACATTGCCGAATACATCATGAAGGTCCACATCGCGGACAGCTGGTTCATCAACTTTGCCGATGCCTCGGCCAGGATGACCTCCTACCCGGCAATCATCTACCGCTACGGAGAACGGATCAAAAGCCCTGACCTGATGAGTTTTGCGGCTTTCCTGGCCGGAGAATCCGGTTATTCAGGCCAGGCGCCCGGTGGCTACCTGAGCCGCAGGCTGAGCCTGCTCTTCACGGTCCGCGAACTCAGATCCACCAGCCCGTCTCCCCCCCTGCTCCGCGACATCTGGCTGCCTGACCTCCAGGTGTTTGCAGCCCGGGATACAGCCGGGGACTCCAGGGGATTCTACCTTGCGGGGAAGGGCGGGCACAATGCCGAGAGCCATAACCACAACGATGTCGGGAACTTTATCATCTACCTGGACGGGCAGCCGGCAATCATTGACGCGGGAGTGGAGACCTACACAAAAAGGACCTTCAGTGACCGGCGGTACGAGATCTGGACCATGCAGAGCGGTTACCACAGCCTGCCCACCGTGAACGGGGTGATGCAGCGGAACGGAGCCGAATTCAAGGCATCCGGAGTAAACTATGCGGCTGATGACAACCGGGTATCGTTCGCCCTGGAGCTGGCCGGGGCCTACCCGGACGAAGCGGCGTTGAAGTCGCTGCGGCGCAGCCTGGTCCTGGATAGAGGAAACCGTGTCACCCTGGCTGATCGATTTGAACTTTCAGAGATAAAGGGCCCTTATACCCTCAGCCTGCTGACAGCCGGAGAGCCCCGCCTGGAGTCTCCCGGGACTATTCTCGTGGCAGGTTCCGGGCTAAGGGTATCCTTTTCAGCAGAGCAATTTTCACCATCAATCGAAACTATTGAAATTGATGATTCCCGCCTGCGGAGTTCCTGGGGAAATCAGGTCTACCGTATTCTCCTGGATCTTTCGGAAACCCCGGAAAAGGGTGAATACCGGATCGTCTTCAGCAGGTAACTGGATGCGCGCCCAGGGGGGGCGGAAAGCTGGTGAGAAATGCGAGTCAGGATGGATCACTTTCGTTTTCCCACTTGTCAACGGCGGTTACATGGTAGGTAATCCCCGTTCCGGCGGGAGGGTTTTCATCAACGAAGCGGTTGAAGCTTATCAAGCCTGAAATTTTCTCAGGGCTCTTCCCCTCTCCGGCCCGGTAGACGTAATAACCGGCCAGATCAGGCTCGTCATTTTCCTCCCAGGTCAGCTGTACCCGGTCTTCCAGTCGGACCACTACCAACCCGGAAGGCGGGTCGGGAGGAAAGACATCCTCGGGGACAAACCCCTCAAGGACCAGTGGTTCGCTGAGAAGGATGGTCCCCTTGCTTCTTACCATGGTCCTGACCTCAAAGGACAGGGGTTCTCCAAAGGAAAATTCCGAAATCATATAGGTGTTATCCAGGACAGTCTCCCGAAAATTGACCAGGTATTCGGCCTGCCCCTCAGGTCTTCCTTCCGGAGCCTGCCACTGCACCTGCACCGAGGTTTCAAAGGTCTCAGCCGTAACCGATACCGGGACCGGAGGAGGCTGGACCGGAGCCCATCTCACCTGGTTCGAAAAATCGGATCGCTTGCCTCCCAGGCCTCTTGTCCGGACGGCGAAAATACATTCTCCGGGCAGGGATTCCGGAGGGGCCGCAACATAGGACCTGCCCATGAAGCTGAGAGTCCTGATCTCTTCTCCCGGCAGGACAGCGACGGGAGGGGTCTCCCTGATATCATCAGCCTCCCCTTCACAGAGCCTGTAGATCTCTATTTCCGATAACTCCCGGGAAGGCGGGGAAAAAGTGAGCAATAAATCATTTCCGGAGATCACAATCTCGAGGGTTTCCACGAGTACCGCATCAGATGGCAGGGGAGGAAGAGGGTCGCCGA
Organism: uncultured Acidobacteriota bacterium; assembly: GCA_964579015.1. Lineage (GTDB taxonomy): Bacteria > Acidobacteriota > UBA6911 > RPQK01 > JAPXNP01. The sequence continues at coordinate 3,255 of CAZOGT010000038.1, forward strand.
CCTTGGCACATGAAAACGGGGCAGCCGACAGCAAGAGGAGAAGCAGAAAGGCCGGAACATGTTGTCTTCCTTGCGCCCGTTCAAAGAATATACTTTGAAATATTTTCATCTTTAACCAGTCCGGAGAGTTTTTCAACTACGAAATCAACCTCGATCCGGATGTGTTCGCCACTCCGTTCAGGGGCGGTGAAAGAGATGTCTTCCAGGAGCTTGTCCATGACTGTAATCAGCCTGCGGGCCCCTATATTCTCTGAAGTCTGGTTGACTACCCAGGCGTAGTGGGCGATCTGTTCGATAGCCTCCGGCGTAAATTCCAGGCTGATTCCCTCAACCTCCATCAAGGCAGTGTACTGTTTAACCAGTGAATTCCTTGGCGTTTCCAGGATAGTCCTGAGGTCAGCTTCCTCCAAAGAATCCAGTTCCACCCTTACCGGAAACCTTCCCTGCAGTTCGGGGATCAGGTCAGACGGCTTGGACACATGAAACGCGCCTGCAGCCACAAAAAGGATATGATCAGTCTGCACGGGGCCGTAACGGGTATTAACGGTACTCCCCTCGAGAAGGGGAAGGATATCCCGCTGCACGCCTTCCCGGCTGACATCAGGCCCGTGCCCGGACTCTCTTCCCGCGATTTTGTCGATCTCATCGATGAAGATAATCCCGGAAAGTTCAGCCTTATCGAGTCCCTGCTGCACGATCTCATCCATATCGATCAGGTTGGCTTCTTCTTCGCTTACCAGGTAACGGAGCGCCTCATCCACCTTCATCTGCCTTTTCACGGTACGGGAACCGATGATTCCGCCGAGGAGGTCCTTGAACTGAAAATCCGGATCATCGTCAATATCAATGGGGCCGGGATCGTAGGAGGAATATATTCTCTCCTGTACTTCCACCTCAACTTCCCGGTTATCAAGCTTTCCCTCCCTCAGTTCAAGCAGATGTGCTTCAGGCTTGCCTGCGGATTTTCCTTTTTCGCCGCCCACTTCTTCCGAACTGTTAAGGGCGGTCTTCTTCTGGCTTCTCTTCCGCGGGAAAAGCATCTCCAGGAGACGCTTTTCCGCATTCTCCTGGGCTCTTTGCTCCACCTGCCCCGATTTCTCCATGCGGATGAGATCAATGGAGGCATCGCAGAGGCTGGTGATCATAGATTCCACGTCCCGCCCGACATAACCGACCTCGGTGAATTTACTGGCTTCCACTTTCACAAAAGGAGAATCGGAAAACGAAGCCAGCCTCTTGGAAAGCTCAGTTTTGCCGACGCCGGTCGGCCCGATCATCAGCACGTTGCGCGGATGGACTTCATCCACCATGTCCGGATGAATCTGCAGTCTTCTTTTCCGGTCCCGCAAGGCAACGGCAAGGGCCTTCTTGGCATTCGCCTGCCCGATAATGTATTCATCAAGCCTGGCGACAATTTCCCTGGGGGTCATTTCACCGGCGAGTGGGCTGGTGTCTTTGGTTTCAGTAACTTTTTTAGCCACTATAACTCGAATCCTCTTTTATTAATCAGGGTCCATATTCATGGTTTCTTCCGTAGGAGAAACCCCGGAGTCAGTGTTCGTCCCCATTTGCATGACTTAAGGTTTCAACGGAAATCTGGTTGTTGGTATATATGCAAATTTCACCGGCAATCTCCAGTGCTTTCTCAGCAATCTCCCGGGCTTTCAGATCAGTACACCTGACCAGGGCCCTGGCAGCCGCAAGCGCATACGCACCCCCGGACCCAATGGCTATCAGCCCGTCATCCGGTTCAATAACATCCCCGTAGCCGCTGATCAGGAAACACTCTTCCCCTTTTGCCACTACGAGTGACGCTTCCAGGTGGCGCAGGATCTTGTCAGTCCTCCATTCCCTGGCCAGCTCCACGGAAGCCCGGCGCAGCTTTCCCCCGAATTCTTCAAGCTTGCTTTCAAAGCGGGTCATCAGGGAAAACGCATCAGCGGTTGAACCGGCAAATCCTACCAGCACCTGGTCGTTATAGAGCCTTCTGATCTTGGCGGCGCGTGATTTTATCACGGAATCCCCCAGAGTAACCTGTCCATCAGCGGCAAGCGCCGTCTCTCCATTCCTTGTTACCAGGAGTACGGTGGTCCCTCTTAATCTCTCCATAAAGCACCTTGATTATACTTGCCGGGGCTGTCTCAAAACCAGATCCCCCGCCCGCCTTTATTTATAATTTATCCCTGTTTAACCTTATGTTAACAAATTACGCTTACCGGTTAATATTTTTAGATTTATCAATAGTCTGAAGGATGGAGATCATGGGGGGTGATTTAATGGCACCGGCTCTTTGAGAGAGTCTGTTCTACTGGTCCCGTACCTGTTTTTTGGACAGGTAGGAATTTCGTACCCTCCTGAAGCTTTCATAACAGCGGTTACACCTGAAAAGGTGGTTAATGGTCTCAATCACTTCCAGGTCGGACATTTGTCTTCTCATGAGGGAATGAAGCCTCAGCAGAGATGTATGCTTTCCGGAAGAGCTTTCTTCCGGAATAGCTGCAAAAAAGCTGAATTTGTTAAGTGACGATTTCGTAGCCATATTTACCAACATTAAAAACAAGCTACAAAATACCAGAAATGACGTCCCGATTACAACTGGAAAGGGAGGATCAGGAGGGTTAAGCTGGAAAACAGGCTTGTCCGGGTAACTTGTTACATGTCAGGGAGATGAGGCTCTGAAACTTATTTCCAGGGGAGCTGCCCGCGGGCGGGCTTGGAATTGCAGGTTCCAGGCGCAACGTTCACCGGGCAGCAGCTCCGCCATAATCAGGGCAAACCTGTATCCCGGTCGAAAACTCCGTCCTTTGGATGCAGGCCACGTGCCGGTCGGTTATGAATCTCCTGAATTTCCCGTACCAGCGGCTAACCCGCATTTCTTCATATGGGAATGCTATATTCCAGATTAACAACATGACAACTCAACCGGACATCGAGCAGGAAATTAAGGATTTACGGGAAATTCTGGAATACCACAATCATCGGTACCATGTATTGAATTCCCCTGAAATAGATGATGAGGAGTATGACCGGCTCTACAGGAAACTGCTCGAACTGGAAAAGAAGCGGCCCGACCTGGTGACACCTGACTCCCCCACCCGGAGAATCGGGGCCGAACCACTTTCCGAATTCAAAAAAGTGAGTCACCCCGTACCAATGCTCAGCCTGGGAAATGCTTTCAATGAAGGGGAACTCCGGGCCTTTAACCGCCGGGTGGCAAATCTCGCGGGCACAGATCCAGTCCAGTTTGTAACGGAACTCAAGATTGACGGAGTAGCGGTATCACTCACCTATGAAAACGGCCTCCTGGCCAGGGGTGCGACCAGGGGGAACGGGCTGGTGGGAGAGGATGTGACCGCCAACCTTAAAACCGTGAGGTCCGTGCCGCTTCGCCTGAGAGGAAAATATCCTTCCCGGCTGGAGGTAAGGGGAGAGGCCTATCTCCCCCTGGCTGCCTTCCAGAGGCTGAATGAAGCGAGGGAGAAAAAGGGAGAGAGCCTTTTTGCCAATCCCAGGAACGCGGCAGCCGGAACGTTGCGCCAGCTTGATCCGAGAATCACCGCGTCCCGCCCCCTTGCCTTCTTTGCATACTCCGCGGTTATCGACAAGGAAGCCATGGGCGTGGAATCGCAGTGGGACCTGCTTACCAACCGGGAAGAATGGGGATTTCGGGTCAATCCTGACCGCCGCCTGCACCAGGACATGAAAAGCGTTATCGAATACTGCGGCAGCTGGGAAGAGCGGAGAGGCACCCTTGACTACGAGATTGACGGTGTCGTTGTCAAGGTCAACAGCCTGGAACAGCAGAGCAGGATAGGGGTCCTGAGCCGGGAACCGAGGTGGGCGATTGCCTACAAGTTCCAGGCCGCGACCGCGACAACAAGGCTCCGGGAAATCAAAATCAATGTCGGACGCACCGGGGCGCTGATCCCCTACGCGGTGCTGGAACCGGTCCAGGTCGGGGGGGTGACAATCAAATCGGCAACCCTCCACAATGAAGAAGATGTGAGGCGAAAGGATATTCGGGAAGGAGATATCGTAGTAATCAAGAGGGCGGGAGATGTAATCCCCCAGGTGGTCGGCCCGGTGCTGGATGCAAGCCGGGAAAGAGGACGGCCTTTCACCAACCCGCGCCGGTGTCCTGCCTGCGGGTCCGAAGTACAGAAAGAGATGGATGGAGCGATCACCTACTGCCCAAACCGCAACTGCCCGGCCCAGAGGCTGGAAGCACTTAAGCATTTTGTCAGCCAGGGGGCCATGGACATCTCCGGCCTGGGGCCCCAGACCATTGAGAAGATGCTGGCCTTGAACATAATCAGCTCCCCTGCTGATCTTTACGGCCTGGACATCCAACAGCTGCTGCGGCTGCCGGGATTCAAGGACAAATCAGCTTCCAAACTGCTGCAAAACCTGGAGGCAAGCAAGGGGAGAGATTTTCCGAGGGTCTTGTTCGCCCTGGGAATTCGTCACGTAGGGGAAGTAACGGCCAGGCTGCTGGCTGAGCGTTTCCGCACTATCGAGGCCCTCAGGAAAGCTTCCCTGGAGGATATTGAATCAGTAGCCGGAATCGGTCCGGAGATCGCATTGAGCGTTAATGGGTTTTTCAGGATTGAGGAAAACCTCACCCTTGTCGGGAAACTTGCCGGGCACGGCCTGCAATTCAGCCTGCCCGCAGAACCCAAGGCTGCGAAAAAGGACTCTCCGCTGACAGGAAAAACAGTGGTCATCACCGGGAGCCTGGAAGGATACACCCGACAGGAAGCAGCGGACGCAGTGACCGGGCTGGGAGCGAAGGTGACCTCCGCGGTATCATCCAGAACCGATTTCGTTCTGGCCGGTGAAAATCCGGGATCCAAGCTTGATAAGGCCAGGAAACTGGACATCCAGGTTATTGACGAACAGCGGCTAGAGGAAATACTCCGCGATGCTGATCCCCGGTCCTGATATCACGGTCAGACAGTCATCCATCACCATTCTCATGTCGAACTGCGGAAACCGGGAATCACCCCGGGATTCGGCCCGGGCTATCCCCCTCTGGTCTGGCGGTGCCATTCATCCCTGGCCCGGCGCAGGAAAGAAAGGACCGGTTCGCTCTGGTAGTCGGCATAGGTCCAGGGAAGTTCCTGGAAACCACCCTTCTGAAACAGCAGGGTAGTCTCGGCATACACTCCTTTGCCGAGGTATATCCGATGGGCAAAATTCTTGACAGAGGAGAGTACAACCTGCCAGCCGTTGACATAACCGGGGTCAATATTGACATTGCGGCAGAGTCTGCCGTCCCTCTCCGCCAGGTACTCCTCCTGGAGGCTTTCAGCCCGGATCTTGATCCCGGCCAGTTCCTCCGGGGAAAGCAGGTCCCTCACGCAAAAGAAGTATTTCCAGACCGGGCCGCCAATCTCACTGTCATAGTAGCTGCTGAAATCACTGAACCGGTAGAGTTCCGAGCGGAATTCAAGGGCCCCTACCGGGGAGATAAGCCTCTTTTCAACCTCGGGAAGATATTCCTCACGACCGCAGGCCAGGGCAAAGAAAAATTTGGCTGGTGACGATTTGCCGAGCCTGTCCCTGAATGCTTTCATGGCTGTTGCCATTTTAGCAGAAATGTTTTAAAGCAAGTGCCAATGCTGAATCCTGCCCGGGGCTGGTGACGGTTTCCAATCAGATACTGATCCGTATTCTCTGGTAAAATAGGGCCCACGTGTTGGAGACGGGATATCCCGCCCAGAACCTGAACCCAAAATTGTGCGCTGAAAGCCGAATCCCGGTGGATTCGTGAGGTGCAGTTAACCATACAGGCTGCCTGGTTCCATGTTTAAGATAGTAAAAGAAATCCGATTCAGTTATGGGCACCGGCTGGTCGGGCACCCTGGCAAGTGTGCCAACCTTCACGGCCATAACGGCGTGGTTGAGGTAGAAATTTACGAAAAAGACCTGGACAGCCTCGGAATGGTCATTGATTTCGCCCAGGTCAAAGAGGTGGTCAACAACTGGATTGAGCAGCACCTGGATCACCGGACAATCCTTAAAACAGACGATCCTTTAGCCGAAGTCCTGAGCGAGGCCGGGGAAAATTTGTTTCTGATGGAAGAAAACCCCACGGCTGAAAACCTGGCCAGGCTGATTTTCAAGGCAGCCGATTCCCAGGGCCTGCGTGTTTCAGCCGTACGTTTCTGGGAAACCCCGGCATCCATGGCAGAATACTCAGAGCAGCAATAGCCTTCTTCCCTATTTTGAAAACCACTCCCTGCAGGTTATAATCAGGTATTGAATCGGATGCCAATTCAACAGGAGCAATAAGATGCCCGCCAACCTTACGCCGGTCTATCATGATGCTGAAGAACGCTATAAAAACGCCTCTTCAGACCCTGAAAGGCTGGAAGCACTGCAGGAAATGCTGGCGGTAATTCCCAAGCACAAGGGCACGGAGAAGCTCCAGGCTGAAATCAAGCGGAAGATCGCCCGGCTTCGCAAGGACGTACAGAAACAGAAATCCTCATCCCCTTCCCGGAAGCCCTTCCATCACATTGACAGGGAAGGAGCGGGCCGGGTAGTGCTGACAGGACCCCCCAACAGCGGCAAATCCTCCCTGCTGAAGAAGCTCACCCATGCCGATCCCGAGATTGCCGACTACCCCTTCACGACCAGGCATCCCCAGCCCGGCATGATGGACTACGAAGACATCAAGGTCCAGATCATTGATATGCCTCCCTTCTCTCCGGAAGTATTTGAACCCTGGCAGATCGCGACCCTCGAACAGTCGGATGTGAATGTATTTATTTTTGATGTAACCGATCTTTTCCTCCTGGACCAGACCGAATATGTCATTGACAAGCTTTCCCAGAGGGGTCTGTCCCTTTCCAGGAAGGAGCACCCCGTGTCCATAATCCTGGCCAACAAGATGGACCGGGAGGGCGCAGAGGGTAATTTTGCGGCATGGAAGGAGCTGTTCGGGCAGGTCAAAGATTCAGTGCCGGTATCTGTTGACAGGGAGACGGACTTCCCTGCCCTGAGGGAGCATCTTTTCCGGTCACTGGGTGTGATCAGGGCGTACACCAGGCCTCCCGGGGGGCGAAGAAATTATGACGACAAGCCTTACATCCTGAAGAAAGGCGCTACTGTTATTGATGCCGCCGCCCATATCCACAAGGACCTGGCCAGCGGATTCAAATATGCCAGGATCTGGGGCGAAGGCCTGCACGACGGGCAGATGGTTGAAAGGGACCATGTCCTCAATGACGGGGACTGCCTGGAGATCCACGTCTGAATGGGGCACCGGGGTAATGGCCCCTGGCGATGTCCTAAGTTACCCCGGTCTTATAGCATGGAATCATTTCTAATTCGTATCTATATTTCACTGTTACTGAGACCCTGAATGAGACCCTGAAAAGGTCAGGAAGTAGCGGCGCTGAAACCAGAAAGCCACATTTACCAGTCCTATCATTACCGGGACTTCGACCAGAGGCCCGATTACCGCCGCGAAGGCTACTCCGGAATTCAGCCCGAAAACGGCAATGGCCACGGCTATGGCCAGCTCAAAATTATTGCTGGCTGCGGTAAAGGCCAGGGTTGTAGTCTTGCTGTAATCAGCACCGACTTTTTTGCCCATGTAGAAGGAAACCAGGAACATGACAACGAAGTAGACCAGCAGAGGAACGGCAATCCTGACTACATCCATGGGAATCTGTACGATCAGGTCGCCCTTGAGGCTGAACATGAGGACAATGGTAAAAAGCAGGGCAATCAGGGTCAGGGGACTGATTTTCGGAACCACTACGGCGTGGTAGCGTTCGCGCCCCATGATCTTCACCCCGACAAGCCGGGTCAGCGCCCCGGCAAGAAAGGGAACGCCCAGGTATATAAAGACACTCTCGGCAATCTGGCCGATTGTGATATCAACGATGGAGCCCTCCAAACCGAAAAGCGGGGGCAGGACAGTAATGAAGAACCAGGCGTAAACAGGTTGACGAACTGCTTGGCTCCTGGAACCAGCCAGCCCGTAAATACACCCACCGCCATGGCAGCGAAAATCCAGAGTGTCAGGTTGCGGTCGAGAAAAGACAGCCCTTTCCCGATGTGCTTCTTATTAAGTGGACTGGGACATAATTCATTGTTCATATTCATATTGCAACAACCTCTCCTGATTTAAAAACGCCAAACCCTGCTGGATTCATTACCCCGGATGGAGTCGCAGGTTACCAGAAAATTTTCCGAGGAGAACGGAAACGCAGGTTAGTGTTGAATCGAATCTCTCAGTCTTTTCCCCGGGAGGATTTCTCCAGGATATCAGCACTGAACTTCTTCATGGCAGCCATGGACCCTTTTTCTACCATGTGTCCAATTTCGACCGCCTCACTAATTTTTTGCGGTTCGATTCCCAGCTCGACCGCGGCTTTAATGTGGTATTCAAGGCAGGGCTGACAATGAGCCCCCACCGATGCACCGATCGCAATCAGTTCCCTGGTTGATTTGTCCATTTCTAAATCCATACTGATTTCCTTTTATGAATTACTATTTTCTTGCTCTGTTATTGTTTTTCAGAGCAGACCCAGTTGTCATTCCGACAATGCGCCTGACCCAATTTCCGATTGCCCCGCCTGACTCACGGAATTCTCAAGAAGCGGGTACTGAAGAAAAAGCTGTTCCTCTCCCCTCAGTGTCCTGCTTTCGTTGTCTTTGTTTCCGACAGAGATCAACTGGTTTGCGGGAGAGGATTATTTTCAACTCTTTCCGGTCGGCTGCAACCTCCTGAGAATTTGCCAGGGATTGTTCCAGCCATCGGTGAAGCAATTCAGGAAATGACTCAGCAAGGCGAAAATAGACCCAACGTCCATCTTTCCGGCTTTGAACAAGACGAGCCGCCTGCAGGATACTCATATGCCGGGAGACGGTTGCCGAAGCCAGGCGGAGCATTTCAGTAATCTGGCAGGCACAAAGTTCATCATGTTCCATCAGGGCGGCTGCCACCCGGATTCTATTGCCGTCAGCCAGGGCTTTTGCCATATTGAGCGGAAGTTCCATGCTTGTCCACCTTTTTTATAGTTAGCTAAATAACAAAATGAAGTATACAGGCTTTATCAGTTTTGTCAAAAAAAATTTTGCTGACTGCCTGGAAACCACATCCGAACCTGACGAAATCAAAACGCGAAGGCACCGGCCTGATTTTTATTTGTACTACATCTGGTTATTTGGTAATATCACCAAATCACCAGATGTAAGCCAGGAGGGAAACCATGGATGCGGAACGAAAAAGTAACTCCCCAGAAACAAGGCGATTAATATGGATCTGCCCGGGGATCAGCTTGAAAAATGACTTGATTGGCAAGAGTAAAAATCATTGATTAAGTCCCTGTTCTATGGAATATAAGTTACGATTCGCAAATGTGGAGAAGTAAAATGACAGAGCTTTTACGAAAAAAATCCCCAAGGATCTTCGCGCTTGCATTACATGCATTGTTTTTAATCTGGGCATCCGCAGGGAGTTCTCTGGGCGATTCCCAGCCTGTTCCTTTTCCTGAGGGAGTCTGCCCGCCATTTTATTTACTGAATGAACAGGGAGATATTATTAATCCCCTGACCGGAGAGCATGCGTCAGAACCTTATTCGCCAAAGCAGACATGCGGGCAGTGCCATGACTATGATCTGATCACAGAAGGTTATCATTTCACCCAGGGAGCAGGTGAAGCGCCGACTCCGGATCAGGCGAAACGCTGCCAGTGGGCCTCCTCTCCGGGCAATTACGGCGGGACCTGGTGTTCTCCCTCACCTCTCTATCGATACTTGTCTTCCAAGCAAAACGATGCCCCCTCCGCTATGGACCTCACTTCCTTCACTTTTCTTACGGAAGGCTGCGGGGCCTGCCATCCCGGCGGCGGCTCAGCTGAATATGACCGGGACGGCAAACGTTATGATCATTGGATGTCAGACCCTTCAAGCGGATTCACTCCCGGCGGCGACAACAGTTACGACGGTGACTATTACCGGGCAAAATGGTCGGAGTCCGGGGTCCTCGAGGCTGATTGCCTGCTGTGCCATCTCCCGGCATACGACTTTGATGCCCGGAACAGGAATATTGGTAATTTAAATCTTCGCTGGGCGGCTTCGGCCGGATCAGGTTTTGCCTCAGTTACAGGCGCGGTGGCGGAAAACACTCCGGTTTCCATTGCTTACGATGCATCTAAATTCAATGAGAACGGCACGGTCTCTCCCCACATTGTTCGGGAACCGCGCGACGAGACCTGCCTTGCCTGCCACGCCAAGCCCGGCTGGAAGAAACGGGGCGCCAACTTCCTGCCCCGTACGGATGTCCACTCCCGGGCGGGACTGAAATGTGTTGACTGTCATGCTACCGGAAGCCGTGCCGTAGATGCCCGGATTCGCGGAAAAGAAGTCCACCAGATCGGCAAGGGGGACGACCCCGGGGGACGGGTTAGGGATGACCTTGACAATACCATGTGGGGCTGCGCGGACTGCCATGACCAGGGTTACCTCGGAGCACCCGTCGCTGAACATCGCGGATTGCCGCCCTTGCACCTCCAGAGAATCTCCTGCCAGGCCTGTCACATACCGGAAAGAGCCGTCAAGGCGGCACAGATTGTTGCCAGTGACGTCTTCAATCCAGGTGCGAAGATTCCCACCAAGGGAAAACATTTATGGACATTCTACGGCCCTGACGGCACCTACTGGAACCACTATGGGGACCTGGAAATGATGGGGTATGATGATAAGCCGACTGATCCGTATAGACCCTCCCTGGTTCGTTACAAAGGAAAAATTTATCCTGTCAACCGCATCCACAACTCCTGGCCGGCCATTGAAATCGACGGCCGGGAGGGACTTATGCAGCCGCGCATGGGCGATGTATTCAGAATGTGGGACGCTCATCATAAAGACCCAAAAATGTATCCTTCGCTCCGGATCATAACCGATGACAGTGGTGATGGAGTAGCTGAAATCAATCGGCCGGAGGAAATCGAGGCCCTGATTACGGCTCTAAGCGAAATGCTGGACGCCACAGGATACCCGATGGAAGGAAAACGGGTCGTCTGGGTGGCCAACAACCGGGTCTATGGATCGGGGACTGAATACCGCACAATTCCCATGCAGGATTGGGAAGCTTCTCCTTATGCCAACGTTCACAAATACAATCATGATGTATATCCGGCCCGAGCGGCTCTGGGCTCCAAAGGCTGCGCGGACTGCCATGGGGCCGAGTCCGGATTTTTCAAGGGGGCCGTCCTGGTTGAATTGTTCGATCCCCAGACCGGGCAGCTGACCTGGGCTCCCAATCATGAGATCCTGCAGATTTCATCATCCGGGTTCAGTCTGGGTGTCTTTCGCGAAATGTTTCTCAAACCGGCCGCGCCATGGCTTTTGGGAGTGACAATACTCCTCCTGCTTCTGCACTTCGCCATCTTTGGTCACCGAGTGCCTTTCAAGGTGGAGGATGACAGGGGAACGGTTCTCCGCTTCAGCCTTACCGAAAGGATTTCACACTTCCTCGTTTTCGCCGGTTTCCTGGTGTTGGCCGGGACCGGATTTCTCTTTTTCAACCCTGGCCTGGCAATCGACGGCGAGGGAATCAGAAATCTGCATGCCTGGGCGGGGATTATTTTCGGCCTTGGGTGGGTCGCCATCCTGGTGTTATGGAGCGGCAAGATGCTTTTTTCCCACAGCGATAAAAACTGGCTTCGAGCCCTGGGAGGATATT